>JAOABT010000190.1 GCA_026418215.1 Clostridia bacterium
CCCTCGCCCCCTGCCCCCAGCACAGCTCCGTTTGCATCACAGTACCAGGTTCTTTATGCTCAGCTCCTTGCCGCTAACCTGAATATCCTAAATGGTGCAACCTGCGAATTCGCAGTTGCCGCAATTGCCGCCGCCAACACGTTCCTTGCCAATTCGCCTTCAGGTGTCGGTATGGCCGGTGCGCCTGAAGTGCAGGAGCCTCTTGCAACGTTCAATGAAGGCAATGCTCCCGGCTGTCCGGAACACTGTACTTAAGCCGCACACCTTAATTAAGATTCCGTAAAATGAAGTGGACCCCAGGCATTTTGAACGCAACCTCATGTTCAAAGCTTGGGGTCCACTTTATATATGACTTTGCCTTTAGAAATAGAAGTCCTTGATAAGTGATGTTTAACCTTAAAAAATCCACGTGCAAGCTATAGATAAAGCCTAGTCTCAATTCGGCGGTCATATTCCGACCACTGGTTTTCCTCGGTATTCTCACGGATCTGCTCAATCTTGTTCATGGTGGCGTCAATGGTGTCTGCAAAATTCAATACAAAAGCCTCTTCAAGCTTCATTTCCCTGGGTGAGCCGAATTCAAGCTTACCGTGATGCTGGACAACGCAGCCCTTTACACGCGTGATAAAATCTTCGGAATAGAGGTCCGGATTTGATCTCACCGCTTCATCGATCATTTGAACACCGATGACGATATGCCCCTCCATTTCTCCCCGGAGCGTATACTTAAAAGGGCCGGAGTAATCCATTTCGTATATTTTGCCTATGTCGTGAAGCTTGGCGGAGAGAACTGCAATTTCAAGCTTCCGGCAGTCATAGCGCTCACATAAGAAGCGCGTCAGACACATGACGTTCAACGTATGCTCAGCGAGTCCGCCCATATAATTATGGTGCATGGAAACCCCACCGATGGCCTTTTTAAAGCACGAGAGAAATGCTTCATTCTTAAAAAAGAAGTCATTGAGTGCCCAGGCTTCCAAAGATGTGATGACCTCTCGAGTTACCCTCTCGATTTCCTCCATTACCTCTTCCACTGGGCGCTTGAGAGTTGGCAGGAAATCTTCGACTTCATAGTGCTCAACCTCGGCAAACTTCGTGACCTCGAGGTTAAAGTCCTTGGTGCCCCACACCTCAATGACCTGGCCAATTTCGAGCTTGATTCTGTTATCCAGATAGGCCTTGATGTCCCCAGTTTTATCACCGAGGATATATCCGGTTTTGCTGCCTTCCCTGTAGAGGCGCTTCATGACCATGAGCGGAATCTGAACCTGTGCTCCGTTTCTGATATCCTTCAGGAATATTGTTTTTTTACCCAAGCAAGTAGCTCCTTCATTTTTGCTGGGTTTATTTTCTTCTGTGCACAGGAAACTTATGCGCATGTAAAAAAACACAGACTGTTTCGCGGGAATAGAAACCGAGGCTAATGGCAAAAGTAACAATTAAAATAGACGCATTCAGGAGTGAAGCTATGGCACGTAAGCGAGATCAATGGGGCTCGAAAATGGGTTTTATATTGGCGGCTGTGGGTTCCGCCATCGGCTTGGGGAACATCTGGCGGTACCCTTATCTTCTTTATTCCAATGGCGGGGGTGCCTTTTTAATACCCTATTTCTTTGCGATTTTTACAGCAGGAATACCGCTCATGATCCTGGAATATGGTTTTGGTCACAAATACCGCGGTTCGACTCCTCTGGCCATGGCCAGAGCCAACAAAAAATGGGAATGGCTGGGCTGGTGGCCAAGCATCAATTCCTTCATCATTCTGACTTATTATACGGTTATTTTGAGTTGGGCAACCAATTACCTCTATTTCTGTCTCTTATACACATCTGACGCTGCCGACGAGC
>JAOABT010000209.1 GCA_026418215.1 Clostridia bacterium
GGACCATATAGAGGAGCGTTCCGGTAGCGATGCTCAGAAGCGTGTTATTACGCAGAGATGAAGCAGGATGACGGCGAGGATGGAGAAGGTTTCGGGAGATGCCATAAAAGAGATGCCTGGTATTGACCATCAGTGTGAGAAAAAGTGCATAAAAGGGGTTAAACGCTGTTGTTAGGAGGTTAATGGCAACGAATTGACTTAAATCAAGCTGGAAGCATGTTCAGTTTGTCTTTGAAGCTGTGAATGTGCTAAAGTGGACATAGGAGTAAAATGCAAGGATGATGAAAGGTGGAAACAGAAAACCGCTGGACCGCATGTAAAAAATGTGGCTCTTATATACCGGAAGGCTGGAACCGGTGTGGGCGCTGCGGCTTCCCGGTCCATGCAAGAAGAACGCGCAAAAGTTTCGGTAAGCTTCTTCTTCTTTGTATTGTGGCTTTCGGGCTCTATCATTATAAGGATAAGCTTGTATCACTGTATCATGAGGCAGTTCCATATGTTAAAAGCCAGATTGAGGGCTTTAACCTCAACGAGACTGAGGTTCCTGTTACGGTCAAGCAGAACCGATCTGTTGAAGAGACGCCTGCAACGCAGGATGAGCTCTATAAAAAAATAGAGAATGCCCTGAAGTCCACTGCAGAAAGCATGAAGATACCCGCTAAGAATGAGAAGGATACAGATAAAGTTTTTAATTTGATCCAGAATATTACACTCAATGACCCTGAGATTTTGTTTTATGAATCCTGCTCGCTGCGGTCTGATGGACTTTTGACCTTTAAATACAGCAAGCCAAAGGACTTTATACAAAAGGCCACAAAGGACATGAATGAAAAAATTGATCAGATTGTGAAAGCCGTTATGAAGCCCGGTATGTCTGAATTTGACAAGGAGCTCGCCCTTCACGACTACCTTGTGAATCATTGCAGGTATGATATTGAGAACTATAAGAAGGATACCATTCCTCCTGAGTCCCACAGCGCCTACGGCGCCCTCCTTGACGGCAAAGCTGTCTGTGAAGGCTACGCTAAAGCCTTGAAGCTCCTCTTAGATAAGGTTGGCATCACGAGCCATGTCGTTTCAGGCTATTCCAAGGGACAATCCCATGCCTGGAATATCGTGAGGATTGATGGCGCCTATTACCAGCTTGACGCCACCTGGGATGATCCCGTGATGGAAAATGGGGAGCAGACCCTTCAGCATGCCTATTTTAACCTGACCGATAAGGAGATGGCCGCTGACCACGAATGGACCCAAAAGGATTATCCTGCTTGCACAAGTACAGCCTACAATTATTACTATCATCTCAATCAGGTGGTATCCTCGCCTAAAGCCTTTATCTCTTATCTCTCTAGGGGGTATAAGGCGGGCAAAAAACACCTTTCGGT
>JAOABT010000282.1 GCA_026418215.1 Clostridia bacterium
GAGCAGGTGGGCACAGCCTTAAAACGCGTATACCACGGTTGCGGTGTGAAGAAGGCCGTCTGCAAATCCGGAGACTTGACAAGCGGGCTTTTTGCTTCGCATTTGGCTATAAAACGATGGATATGAACTCCTGCTGCGTAATAGTCAATATACCTGGCTTTTTGTTCCGACAGCCTCTTGAAAAAGCCCAATCATTGACTCTTACCCAACCCATAGGAGCTCTTATTAGCCCACAGGAGCTCTTATTAACCCACAGGAGCTATTATCAAACCCACAGGGCTGGTATGAGGGTAACAGCCGTGCGCCGTTCCTTAAAAACCTGCATCGTACCTTAAGTTCGCCTTCAGTGCTTTGCCTTCCGCGCCTTAAACACGACAAACTCCGTATAGTTCTCCGTTTCGTCCTGAACATCCTCTTTAATAATGGACAAGCGGTTTAGCTTTGCAGCCGTTTCGCTTGCGATGGCGGCCGAGCATTTGTCGTTAAGAGCCGCAACGGCTGCCGCTGCCGCGGAGGTTGTGGAATAGGAGATGATCTGGCATTCGGGCAGGGTGGCCAAAAACTTCGTGCACTGCTCCAAAGCCTTGGGATGAGAGTAAATCTTCCGAATGCTTGACAATTCTGTACCGGCCGGTGCCACGAGCCTTTGATTCACCTGAATCTTGACGCGGCTGATAACCTCGAATTCGTTGGTCTCCAGCCGGTCAATGACCTCCTGGACCTTGCCTGCAATGGCATTTTCATAGGGGACTACGCCAATCTCGATCTTGTCATTGGCAACGGCCTCAAAGACATCCTCAAAGCGCTCCAGACCGGTTAATGCCGAGGTGGGATATGCCTTTTCGGCAGCTTCATGGGCAAAGGAGCCCGGCGTTCCGGCATAGGCCACGGTATGGGGAATGGAGATGGTGCGGCCCTCAAGCTTTGCATATTCCCGGAGCTTGGGCATGATATAGGAAAATTCGGACGGGGTGATGGACTGGGGCCCATCGGAAAGAGCTTTTATGGGGTTGTTATGAACCTCAATTTCCAGACCATCGGCCCCAACAGCAATGGCAGCCTTGGAAAGCGGCTCAACCATCCAGGATAGTCCTGTGCCATGGCTGGGGTCCACCAAAACAGGCAGATGGCTGATGCGCTTTAATGCGGGAACGGCACTTAAATCCAAGGTATTGCGCGTGTAGGTTTCATGAGTTCTGATGCCTCTTTCACAGAGAATGACATTCTGGTTGCCTTCGCTCATAATGTATTCACAGGCCATCAAAAGCTCCTCAAGCG
>JAOABT010000289.1 GCA_026418215.1 Clostridia bacterium
ATATTAACCATTATGTCACCCCCTTTCTGCTATTCGCACCTCGTGCGACAATTTCATATTACCATTCAAAATCCGACAAGTCAATAACCATTTCGCATGTCGTGCAAATTAATTTTTAATTTTGTTATGTTTTTGTTGCAAATTTGCGACATATGTATTATAATATGCCTAGATCGGAGGTGAGTAAGATGACTGTTGGAGAAAGAATTAAAGCGAGAAGACAAGAATTAGGTTTATCCGTTGATGAGGTCGCAAAAAGACTTAATAAAAACAGAGCCACAATTTATCGTTATGAGAGTGACGAAATTGAAAATCTTTCAATTACTATTCTAGAACCGATTGCAAAAGTGTTATGTACTACACCTGGATACCTTATGGGATGGGAGGATGCTGTCAAAGAAGACAGCGAAAGCATAGATTCGCTCAAACATGAAGAAATAAGATCTATAGCCCGAGCTGGTGAAAAGATGACGCATGAGCAAGCTATGAAATTAAAGCAAGTTGCAGAGGTGATGTTCCCTGAGTTGTTTAAAAAAGATACCAAGTAAACCAAGATATCAATACGTAAGACATATGGCGGCTAAGTTTTTACTTGAATCAGGCGCTTCTAGTTACCCTTTAGCATTGGTTGACATTATAAAAAACAGAATGAATGAATTGAGATGTTGCTATATTACGGAAGACAAAGCCCACTTGATGGACGAAGATTGGGACCCATTTTTTTGTAGCAGTAGAGGGATTAGAGAAGCGACAACAGTGTATTACCCGAAAAATGACGCTTATATTATTTATCACAATACTTTGATTGCAACAAATAGACGAAACCTTTGGAGCATAGCACATGAAATTGGGCATATTGTTCTTGGACATTTGAAAGACTTCGATGAGACTTCGCATTTTAAAAGCATAAGTGACGATGATTATAGAATTTTAGAAAAAGAAGCAAATTTCTTTGCAGCACAAACTTTGTCAGCACCATATATTTTAGACGATATGGGAGTGTCATCAGAAAAAGACATTCAGAGAATATGTGGAATTTCAAAAGAAGCTTCTGAATACCGTATTGCTCAATTTAAAAATGCATTGATTTTTGGAATATATCAGGATGAAGCAATGGTAAGAAAATCATTCTCTGCTTATATAGAGAAATGGAATGCTAGAAGAATTGCATTTGAGGAGGTGATTATTTAATGGCTGAAAAGAACAAACTGAAGCGCCGTAAAGATGGCAGACTTAAGCGATCCGTTTTTTTAGGCTATAAGCCTGATGGTTCAGAAGATCGTGAATATGTTTACGGCTACACGGAAAAGGAGGTGGAGGCTAATTTATTTGAATTAAAAATGAAAATTGCCCGGAAGGAACGCATTGTTGATGACAATGTTACTGTGGCTGAGTGGGCAAACATTTGGATGGAATCTTATAAGACTGGCAAGGAATTTAAAACACTCCAAATGTATGACATCACAATTAGAAATCATATTATTAAAGAACTTGGACATTTGAGGCTTGTTGATCTTAAACCTTTCCACATCCAAGGCCTTATAAATTCAAGATTTAAGGCGGGGATGACCAAGACTTTAAAAAATATCCGGCAAACGCTTCGACAAATGTTGGACCAAGCTATCGAGAATGACCTTCTAATTAAAAATCCTGCAATAAAGATAGAACTTCCTAGCAAAGCAAAGATGAAGGAACTTAACCCGGCTCAACGACGTGCCCTAACCAATGAAGAGACAGATATAATTAGACGTGCCAAACTTGATACAAAAAAGAAGGCATTTGTTTATCTTTTGTTAGATGCTGGTCTCCGCCGCGGAGAGGCTTTGGCCCTAACAAAAAAGGATATTTCTAAATCTAACATTACAGTTTCAAAAACACTTGTATTTGAGAATTCCCTACCTGTAATTAAAGAGCACCCAAAAACAAGCGCAGGATTCAGAAAAGTTCCAATTCCTATTACCCTTAAACCAATTCTAGATGACTACTTAAAAAAATGTAACGGTATGTACCTTTTTGAAATGCAAAAAAAACCTGGACTTATGACAGAAAGTTCGTACAAATCTTTTTGGAACAGCATATGGAACGCATGCAATAAGGCTGCTGGAGGAAAGCATGATGTCATTGCTTTTGCGGAAGATATAACCCCGCATGTCCTTCGTCACACATACGCAACAATGCTATATTATGCCGGAGTAGATTTAAAACAGGCTCAATATCTAATGGGCCATGAGAATGCAGATGTTCTCTTGAATCTCTATACTCACCTCAAAAACGAAGAAAGCGCTCCGACCGATCGAATTAACTCCTACCTTTCGGCATCGGGGTCAAATCGGGGTCAAAACGCTTCTTCATAAACCTTGAAATGCTTGGCGCGCCCAGCAGAGATCGAATCCACAACCTTCTGGTCCGTAGCCAGACGCTCTATCCAGTTGAGCTATGGGCGCATGTTTGCGCCTTCACGAGGCGCATAAAATATCATAATACAAACCGGGAAAAAAATCAACACCTAATTTGCTTCGAAATGTCGGCACAGCGCTAATCTGCCCTCTTTCTTCAGAACATATCCCTTTTATAGAGGAAGAACGAGACTAAAAGTGACAGCACCACTGAGCCGATCAGCACATAAAGCCACATAAACGGGTTATTTTGCATGGGTATCGGGATGTTTTGCCCAAAGTAGCTGAAAAACATAGTCGGGATGGCCATGACGATGGTCATGGCCGCCAGAAATTTCATCACTACATTCAAGTTGTTAGAGATAACCGAGGCAAAGGTATCGGTTGTATTACTCAAAATCGAGCTGTAGATCGTGGACATTTCAATAGCCTGCTTGTTCTCGATGATGGTATCCTCAAGAAGGTCCTGATCTTCCTCGTAGAGCTTAATAACCTTTCCCTTCAAAAGCCTTTCCAAAACCGTTTCATTGGACTTTAGCGAGGTTGTAAAATAAACCAAGCTCTTCCCAAGCTCTAGAAGCTTGTAAAGATCACGATTTCTCATTGACTTATGTAAAGACTTTTCCAAAAACTCGGTCTTCTTGTCTATGTGCTTCAGGTATTTCAGAAAGTCCTTGGCCACGTGGTGCAGAATCTGAAGAATGAAGCGTGTTTTCTTATAGGTATAAAGGTCACGGATTTGGCCGTTTCTGAAGCGTTCCAGGACATTGGCCTGCTTGCTGCTGATGGTAATAATGTAGTCGTCACGAATCAGCAGAAGCCCCATAGGAACGGTTTCAAATTTGATAGATTTATCATCCTCATAAACGTATGGAATATCTACGATGATAAGGGTCTGGTCCTCATCAATGTCGATACGCGGTTTTTCCTCATCATCCAAGGGATCTCGCAGAAAGCTCTGTTCAAGCCCTATGTGCTTTATCACCAATTGAAGCTCCTCCTCGGTCGGAGCGAGCAGATTAATCCAAGAGCCTTTTTCAATGGATTCCAGGCAAACAAGCTCGTTCCCTGTTTCCAAGGTCTTAAAGATTTCCATCATGGAAATCACCTTCTTTCTATAGAATCACCTCTCACAGAATATGCCCCGAAAAAGGGCGCTGCTGATAAGTCTTCCTCATTGAAGCTCCAGCTTAAGAAGGGGCCTGCGGTCTTTCTTCATTACGAAAATACGCATAGAAAACAGTTTACCCGCATGCATTTTATCCAATAAAAAAGTCCGCCGGAGCGGACGTATCACTATTATCCATAATGATCACACTCCCGTCATTGAGCTTTGGCACTATACGGCTTAGGTTTTCACCAGCTGCGTTAGACAAAACCTTAATTCGGCAGTGTCTGTTCACCCATTGGCGTCTCTCGAC
>JAOABT010000329.1 GCA_026418215.1 Clostridia bacterium
ATATGAAATTGTCGCACGAGGTGCGAATAGCAGAAAGGGGGTGACATAATGGTTAATATCAACAAACTTAAGGGAAAGATTGTTGAAAAGGGAATGAGCATTGAAAAAATAGCAGAAAAAATGGGCATTGACCGTGCAACCCTGTATCGCAAGCTAAATGCTAATGGTGGAAATATCACAATTAAGGATGCTGACAAAATTGCTTTAGCATTAGACCTTTCTCCTTCAGAAGCGGCGGCGATTTTTTTTAGTCAATATGTCGCGTGATATGCGAATACAACGAGAATTCATAAGAAAGTGAGGTGATCCTATGGCGAAAGAATACATCTCAGTAAAACAGATGGCGAGCCGTTTACAAATATCTCTCTGGACAGCTTATCAATACGTACACACAAAGGGGTTTCCTGCGATTCGGATTACACGCTCGATACGGATACCAGTGGACGAAATGGAAACATGGTTGTCAAAGAGAAAAGTAGCGTGAAAATCCACAGAAAGGAGCGCGACAATCATATGACAAGCTTAATTCTTAACGAATACGGCATGACTGAGAAAAGGGGTGTGCCGGTTGTGGACAGTAGACATGTCGCTGAGAAGTTTGGCAAGAGACATGACCATGTTTTAAGAGATATTCAAACTGCAATTCAGAATTTTTCTGAAATAGGACAACCCAAATTTGGGGAGTCAAATTTTATACCGAGCCATTATCGCAACGAGCAAAATAAGAAACAACCCGAATACCTTCTAACCCGTGACGGCTTTTCGTACATAGCTATGGGGTTCACAGGTAAGAAAGCTGCAAAGTTCAAGATTGATTACATCAACGCTTTTAACCAAATGGAATCCTTCATCAAAAACCTTCTCGAAGCCAAATCCGACTTCCCCGAATTCACCGATGCAATCATGGCGGCCCACGAGGAGCCGAAACATTATCACTTCTCCAATGAGCTAGACATGATAAACCGCATTGTTCTCGGCCAATCAGCCAAGCAGTTCCGAGAGGCCCACGGAATCGAATCAGGTAAGTCAATAAGACCATATCTAAATGCAGACCAGATCGGAGCCGTTAAAGCTCTCCAGAGGATAGACATAGGCTTGATCATCACGATACCCAGCTACGAGCAGAGAAAAGGCATCCTAGAACAGCAATTCTTAAGAATCGGTCAGAGGCGATTGACGGCGTAAGTAACGAGGGAAGGAGAGTATTCATGGAGACCTTAAATGAAATTAAGCCTAAAAAAGACTTTATAGATCGACACCCGTATTTTCCGCTATGTATTTCTATATTTGGACTTATCGCATCCGTAATAGCTCTTATAGTCAGAATTTTAGTATAGAGATAGCAAGGCTTGTTACAGCTACTATAAGCGCAATTATAGATATAACAACTGGTAGCTTTTTTAAAAATACCTTTTCCTTATTAAATTGGAGATAGTTTTCTCCAAACTCAGTAATGTGATACTCCCTATCTGCCTTAGCTGGTATTTCGTCAACTAATTGACAAATAAAATTTGATTCGATTAACTGATTGGCTATCAAGCGATCAGAGTTGGGAAGCCGTTCACTATTACCTTTTTTCTTATATTTCTTCAATAGTTGCAACTCTTTGTTTGACAGATATATTTCACTACAACCTGACAAGTGTTACACATCCCTTCATGGGATATCATACCATATTTTGACTTGAAAGGAGCCTAACAGTACATATGACATATTCAACAGAAAGGAGAGCGCATATGAACGAACTTCAAATCTTCAACTATTCGGACAAGCCGGTCCGAACAATCCTAAAAGATAATGAACCATGGTGGGTGCTCAAGGATGTTTCAGAAATTCTTGAACTAAGTAATAGCAGAATGGTTGCGGACAGGCTCGAAGAAGATGAGGTAAGCCAGACTTACATCACCGATAACCTGGGTAGACAACAGGAAACCACTATCATCAACGAATCCGGCCTTTACAATGTGATTCTTAGGTCGGACAAGCCGGAAGCCAAGGCTTTTAAACGATGGATAACTCATGAAGTCCTTCCTTCCATCCGCAAGCATGGTGCCTACATATCAAAATCCGTTTCTGCTCTTGACGCTCTAGCCCAAACAGTCCAAGTCCTGCAAGAACAGGATACAAGAATCAAACAACTTGAAACCACTCAACAAGCCATCAAAGAAGCAGTCATTTCAGAACCCGACAACTGGCGTGAAGATATCCGACACAAACTCAACAAAATAGCACAGTCTATCGGTTCAAACAAATTCCAGGAAGTCCGCACAGAATCGTACAAACTCCTTGAGCAGCGCGCCGGCGTGAACCTTGAAAGACGGCTAGACAATAAACGAGGCAGAATGCTTAAAGAAGGGTTGAGCAGTACAGCAATCAGCAAGGCTAACAAAATGGACGTGATTGACGAAGACAAGAAGCTCCGTGAGATTTACGGCAAGATCGTAAGTGAATACCTAATCAAATACGTTGCGTGAAAGGAGAAAAACAGATGAAGAGATTTACCGAAGCATCAGCATTAAAGATTATGAGGGACAACGATGTTGGCATAGTTGACGATACCGTGCTGCTTATTAGCAAGAACGGCCTAAAAGGGATTAGATCATGTGCGGCACTTGATTTCTTGGTTAACCACAAGAGATATCGTGCTTATGTTTAAAACAAGAAAGGAGCCCAAATGAAAACAATTGACCAAATCACCAAAGAAGGAAAAGTGACACTACGTAGGACAGGCATAGACGGCGGGTTCGCTCACGTGTTTGTACCGCGCACCAAGCGACCGGCAACCGTTATATTTAGCTTCGGCGGCGGGTGGGATCACGTTTCAGTAAGCTACTCCAACCGATGCCCAACATGGGAAGAAATGTCCTATATCAAAGATGCTTTCTTTGGACCTGACGAATGTGTTGTGCAATACCACCCGGCAAAATCCGAATACGTCAATTTACATCCTTATTGCTTACATCTATGGCGACCACAGAACGAAGCAATACCAATGCCGCCTAAAGAATTTGTGTGAAGGAGATACAACATTGATAGACAAAAGCGGAAGAACCTATTACATAACATGTGACAACTGCGGGGATGGAGTGGAGGTAGATACCTGGGACGATGCACTCAAATATATTCGAGATGAAGGATGGCAAAAGAAGAAAAATGATAACACGTGGAATCATTTTTGTCCGGATTGCAAGATTGTTTAAGAGAAAACGAACCCGAATAACGAATGTGAGGTGGATGTTTTGATCAAGGAACTCATTGAAAATGTCACCGGCGCTCCGGTATCTGAGGCCGTCCTGGCTATGGCCACCGCCGACATCAAATTCAACCGAATCAAGTTCGGCAAGCGGACAAGCCTCTTGGAGGCAATAAAAATAGCCGCCGCGTGTGCAGGAACACTCGCGAAGTGCGGCTGAACAAAAAACCTTAATTCTATATTAATACATAAGTTGGTGAAATGCAATGGGATACATCGAAGATACACGCGAGCCAGAGGATAATCCGCCCGTTGCCTCATGCCTTGAATGTGAAGAACCACTATACAGCGGAGACGAGGTTGCGGACGTACCAGCGGGCTACATATGTATAAACTGCAAAACTTCAACAGCACTAAAACACGCTTCTAAGGACGAACTTAAAGATTTTATCACATCAAACAATCTCGAAGATAAATTCGGCATTTGGTTTTATGAGCCATATGTCAAAATACTGGAGGATTAGTCAATGGATAATCTACATATCTACAATCAAGTCAGAAAGCCACCCGAAACAGCCCTTAAAAAAATTACAGGGGGACGCTTGAACGGCAAAACAGACATTAACCCTATGTGGAGGCTTAAAGCCCTTACAGAACAATTTGGGCCGTGCGGGGTAGGTTGGAAATACACCATAACAGACAAGCGTTTACAACAGTATGAAAGCGGAGAAGTTGCGGCTTTTGT
>JAOABT010000365.1 GCA_026418215.1 Clostridia bacterium
CGGGTATAGTGCAAAGAGGCCATATTGGTCTCTCAACGGACGGTCATAGGCTGCCAGCATGGACTCAACACAAGTTTTCACCGCTGTTTTTGCCTGTTTCTTGGCCATTGAATAGCGGGTCAAATCCACGATAATGAAACAAAGCGGAATAACCACCACCAGCACAATACATATAAAAACTGTGATACTTCCTCTGGCTTGTTTTTTCATGCTCCTCCGTCCTACTGGCTCGTGATTTTGTCAAGAATACCCTTTACAGGGGCGACAAGCTTTTGAAAGCTTTCAAAGGTCTTTGATTGTCTGAAAAGCTGAACGACATAGTCGGTTGTGTTAATCATTTCCTTGGGGTCATAAACAGCGGTCTCTGCTCTTCCGCGGAGCTCCAGGACCTCCCCGATGCCCAGAAGCTTTAAAACGCCGGCGCCAACTGTTTGATAGCGTGCTGTAATATTGACTTGAAGCATGGAGGGCAACCCAGGCGAGTATGCCACGGTTACAGTGAGAGGCACATCCTTTAATAACTTAAGCAATCCCAGGGTTTTGGCCCTCTCTTCAACATAGCTCTGAATCGCCGCTTCTTTCTTATCGCTAACAAGCGCTTTGAGATTCCAATAAATCTCTCGGTTTTTAAATGTTGTCCATTCATAAGCACCTGTATTGATCTGGTCTACCGGCAAGGGGTCATACCCCCATTGTCTCGCCATGCTTTCTGCTGCGTCCTCTGCAAGGCTTTGCAGCAGAGACTGCTGGTAGATGGAAAAGAAAATGCAAACGACAGCAAATACGCAGGCAAAGGCTAGAGGCAGGATAATTGCGTACTCTACGGTTGCGCTTCCCTTACATTCTAACTCGCGGAAAACCTTTGAGTGATCGAAAATGCGCTTAGCTGTAGCAAGGGATGGCTTAAAAGAAATGTTGCTCTTCTTTCTAGACAATCGAAAACCTTTTAAAGCATTCATTAAAACATTCTCCTGAAATCCAGGATGACGGGCGCTACGCAAATCAGAACCACTGCGATAAACATAATGGCAAGGGGAAGCATAAGCTTCGAGGAGGCTCTCTCGCCAAGCTGCTTTGCCATGTTTTTACGCATCTCCCAGCATTCAGTTCCCATGCGTTTGAGCTCAAAAAGCATCTGACTTCCGCCAAGCTTCATGTTTTGCTGCAGAATACTCACAAAGTTAGTAATCTGGCGAATTTTGCAGCGCTCGGCAAAATCAGAGTAGGCCTCTGTCTCGGACGAGCCGCCCTGTATATCCGTTAGCACTAACAACAGCTCCTGGTAAAGCGGGAGATTCTTGGCATGCTGGTCGGATACAATGCGTTCAATGGCTTGCCGGACATTAAGCCCTGCGTGAATAAGAAGGACAAGCTTGCTTACAAAATCAGGGAAATCCTTCTCCAGCTTGAATCTTCGCTCCCGGTACTGATCATCCAGGTTTTTATCCGCAAGAAAGAAAAGTCCGGCTGCAGCTGCAGGTATGATAAGGAGACCCCATGCATCTGTGTTTCCTAGGATGCAGAACAGGCTCCCAAGCCATAAACCGAGAAAGGCGTAAAACACCTTTACAGACCAGTGCACCAATGAATAAAACGCTAGATACCGATTGCCATGAAGCATGGCTATTTTTTGATTGAGCCTTGCCTGATACCGACCGGTCCCGGAAAGCTTCAGTACTTCCACAATACCAAGGCACCCCGGTAAAAAGGCCTTATAGGAGTATTCCTTGGCATCGAGCGGTTCAAAAAAAGCCTTATGCTTTTGGTTGAACAGTTTTTGAAAAACGGCATAAATGCCCAATGCGACAAAAAGGATGACCAGGCAGATGGTATTTATCATATTAAACCTCAATTTGCATGATTTTTTTAGCTATGAGCTGCCCCGCTAAAATCATCAGGAGGGCCACGGTCATGACTGCTCTGCCCTCGGGGCGGTTCATCAGAGGATCTAAAAAATTGCTCGAGTTCTTCAACAGAAATACCATGATAAATGGCATTAGCATGAGAATGCGCTGTTCAAGCTTTTTCCCTGCCAGCAGGTTTTCGATCTCCTGCTTGATTTCTACCTTCTCGCGAATGGTCGCCGACGTGTTTCTGATGACCTCAATCAGGTTAGCTCCAGCACGCTTTGAAATAATGATAATATCAGCGAAGCTTTTAATATCCTCCAAGCCGGAGCGCTCAGCCAAATCGTTGAAAACCTTTTCAATTGGCTCGTTCATCATGATGCGCTGATTCATGATCACGAGCTCCCTCAGCATATCCGAATCCCCATCGGGATAGATGCCCTCAAGAGATTTTTGTGTATCCCATAGGGCTGTTTCCATTGATTTTCCTGCTGACAGTCCGACGGATAAAAAATAAAGGGCATCCTTAAACTGCAGGTTCAGAATCTCTTTCCGCTTTCTTGCCTGATCCTTTTTCCTTACAGGAATGTACGCGACGCCCGCCAGTGACAGAACACCTGCGGCTATCAGGTTGTCATAAAAAATATAGCCCACAAAAAAGCATAGTCCCATAGCCATCAGTAAAGTGGTGACAAGCTCCTGCCATTTCATGTTGTAGCTGGCATAGTGGGGTATTCCCTGAATATCAGACCTATTCAAGCACAATCCCCCTTTGCCGTGCCTTAGCAAGTTTCCGTATAGGGTTTTCTGTTCTTACAAGCTTACCTATGACCTTGCCTTGTGGGCTTTCTCCCTCTTCCGAAAAGACAAAAAGAGGGTTCAAAAGAATTTCACCGTTTTGGTAGCCCAGTACCTCGGAAATCTCAAGCGTCCGCCGCGAATGATCTCTAAGTCTGGAAAGGAAAATGATAATATCCAGTGCCGAAGCAATTTGCTTTTTTATAGCCTCAAGCGGAAGTGGAG
>JAOABT010000368.1 GCA_026418215.1 Clostridia bacterium
AGATGTGTATAAGAGACAGATGTTATAGCATTGCACTCCGATAACTGGCATTGCGCGGCTAGCGTGCTCTCTATACGCGGCGGCAGGCTCATCGGGAAAAGAGCCTATGTGCTCGAGGGCATGGGAGCTGCACCCGCCAGCGAAGCCATTGAATCCTTCATGCTTCAGTATTATGAGGCCAATCCTGAGGTGCCTAAGGAGATTGCCCTTCAGGTTGATCCCGAGTCTATTGAGGCATTGACTGAGGTTCTTTCCCAAAAGCGAAATGGCAAGGTTACCCTCATTGTTCCGCAAAGAGGCGCAAAAGCCGAGCTTATCGATATGGCCGAACAGAATGCCCGTGAGGAGTTGGAGCTCTACAAGCGCAATGTCCTCGCAACTCAGGCCCAGTCTCTGGAGATACTGAAAAAGCTTCAGGAAGCCCTAAGGTTGAAAGAAATGCCCCTTTATATTGAGGCCTACGATATCTCCAACACGGGAAGCACTGAAATTGTTTCCTCTATGGTAGTGTTTAAGGAAGGCCGCGCCGAAACGAAGAACTACAGGCGCTTTAAAATGAAGGTCATCACCGAGCAGAATGACTACGGCAGCATGCAGGAAACCCTGCTCCGCCGCTTTAACCGGTATCAGTCAGGCTCAAGCGATGAGGCCTTTTCAACGCTGCCCAACCTGCTTTTGGTGGACGGTGGCGCCCAGCATGTGAATGCGGCACGGGAAGTGCTCAACGATCTTGGCATCGATGTGCCTGTCTGGGGTATGGCCAAGGATGACCGCCATCGCTCTCATCGCCTTGTAAACGGCGAGACAGGCATAGAGCTTGGCCGTGATCAGGATATTTTGCGGTTTGTAGCCTCGGTGCAGAATGAGGCCCATCGGTACGCCCTTCAATATAATAAAAATCTACGAAAAAAGCGCCTCGAGAAATCGGCGCTGGATGATATTCAGGGTATTGGACCCGGCCGTAAGAAGCTGCTATTAAAAGCCTTCGGCTCGGTTAAGAAGCTTAAGGAAGCAAGTCTTGAGGACATTGCCAAGGTGGAGGGCATTGGTGAGAAGATAGCGAAGATCATCAAAGAGGGCTTGGACAGGAAGAATTAGTGGCATGCTCCAAGGCATAGGCCACCGGTTTTATAGGCTTTAAGAATAACATGGGCTTGTGCTAGAGTGACACGTGATGCGTCCTTTAAGGTGAGAGCCACGATTAACTGGCGTTATAAATGCGATAGATACCACGGCCGGCCTGCTTTGCCGAATACATGGCAGCGTCGGCCATTTTTCTTAGGTTCAGGATGTCCGAGGAATGCTCGGGGTACAGGGCAATGCCAGCGCTTAAAAGCACCGGAATCATGGCAATTCCAATTAAGCGTGGTTTGGCAAGCGTCTGCAGAAGCTTGTCCAGAGCTTCGGTGGCTTCCTTGCGCCCGGCCCTCGGCATGAAGACAAGGAACTCGTCGCCTGCAATGCGTATTTTCAGAGCCTCGGGCGGCATGACGGCCATGAGGTCCTGGGCAAAGCTTTTCAATAACGCATCCCCGGTGTCGTGACCATAGGAATCGTTCACAATTTTCAAATTGTCGATATCGAGGAAAATAAGCGCGCCCTGACTGCCATAGGTGGTCAGCGCCTGACTGATACGGTCAGGGAAGGTACGGCTGCTTAAGCACCCCGTCAAGGGATCACGTTCGATTTCCACGCGCAGGCGCTCGTTGTCCTTTTTAAGGTTGAACACCATGAGCTGAGCTTTTATGTAGGATTGCTGGCGCTTGACATTTTCAGCCTCGAGAGATTTTGTCACTTCCATGTACAGCGTCAGGGCGTGAATGAGCATCTCTTTGTTGTGATTAAGCTTACATATTTCTGCCATGGTATGGAAGACGCTGCGCTTAAGGACGGGATAGTCGAGTCTCAAAACCAGATCGTAGGCCTCCTGGATGGCGAGAAGGGCTTTCTCAGCTTCGCCCCGGCTCGCATGGTGTTTGCTTATATCGATGCGTATTTGAACGAGATAATAATCATTATTGGTTTTGACAGCGTAATCCAGAGCTTTTTGCAAGAAGAAGTAAGCCTCTTGGGAGCTTTCTTGCTTGGCTCTGATCTGACCCATGATATAGTGGCTCTCACAAAGCATCTGAGCATTCTGATCCCTGACGGCTTCCTCCATGGCAAGCTGCCCGTAGTACTCGGCGTCATCTATTTTACCCATGCTGTAATAGGTTTGGGCCAGGTTTCGATAAATGATGCCAATGGGGAAGATGGACGGATGGGTGAGGTTACATTCTGCCAAAATGCTGAAAAGGTATTGGATAGCCGTTTCATATTCACCAAGCTCAATCAAGATACTGCAAATATTATTGTAAACACGGCATTCCACTTCAATAAAGCTGTTATTCTTGGATAAATCAAGCGCTTCAAGCAGATAATCCAGGCTCTTGGAGGTAATGCCCAGATTATAATAGGCGATACCCAAAGAGTTGGCTGTCCGAGCGGTACGCAAAATATCACCCAGGGTTTGGGCGATGGCGTAGCAGATATCAAGATGCTCGATGGCTTCTTCATTTTCACTTCGGGACATTAAGGAACGGGCGATACGGAAATGGCTTTCATAAATGCCGATATCATATTGAAGCGTTTTGGAAAGCTCAAGGGCTTTTTTCGCATAGTCCATTTCTTTTCCGGTATACTGGCTGGTTTGTCGGTCGCATTCCTCTAGGAGGCTTTCGACAACGGACCTGTCTTCTTCCATAAAACTCACCGTATTCAATGGCTATATCTGGATAAGCATAATTATAGCATGTCCTAAATCGATAGAAAATAAGGAATTCTATTTCCTGCCAGTAATTCTAGCCAATATCAGTCGGGGTACATAG
>JAOABT010000374.1 GCA_026418215.1 Clostridia bacterium
CTCCACTGGTACGATCAGCAAGCGCCTTGGTGAGGAGCTTTGGGATTGGAAGCATGTCTTCGAGCCCATATACGCTCTTATGCAGGACCCACAGGCCCATATGCTCAAGTTCCTGGAGCCCAGAGTGGATTTCTTCAAGAAGCACCCCTACCAGCTTAGGGAGTTCGGGGATTCTAAAGAGTGACGGCAAGAAGTACGAATTTGTCTTGGATGCCGGCGCCAATGTGCTGGGCTACACCAAAAAGTAAGCCCAGCTTATTAAACTAGAATCAGTAAGGCCCGCAGATTCTTTACCTGCGGGCTTTTTCATGAGTGCTTTTTAATGCCGCCTTTTTGTCGTTTCCTATTGTTTTTTCAAAGCGGCGTAGGTTGGAAAAATCTATAGAATCCTTGAAATGACATATTTTTACCTTCATTGACATGCTATAAATTAAGGTTTTATAATGATTGGGTGAATGACATTAAAGGGGGACTTCCAGCATGAAACTTAAGACAAAACTTGTTATTCTTTTTACGGTCATTTCAATTTTATCTTTAAGTCCGGTTGCTATAATCGGGTATTCTTCAATCAATAATCAAACCACAGGCGTCATTGATGAAAAAATGTCGGCCACTGCTGATGTTCTTGCCGGGAAGCTTGACGGCTGGCTGACTGAGCGGGCTAAGATCGTTGAAACCATAGGTCTGACCATCAATGGCGGTATAAATGAAAGCGAGCTCAGTGCTTCCCACCTTCAAGCGCTTAAGTCTGAATCCAACGCCAAATCCATATCTGATATATACGTCGGCCTCGAAAGCGGCAGCTTTATTGACGGCTCCGGCTGGGTGCCCGACAGCAGCTACGACCCTCGTACGCGTCCCTGGTATATAGCTACTAAAAACGCAGGAAAGCTGACCTATACAGATCCCTATCTGGACAAGGTCACAAACCAATATGCCATATCCATAGGCTACCCCTTAACTGACAGCACAGGACGATTCCTAGGCGTTATTGCGGAGGATATTTTACTTAAGACTATTACGGATATGGTCAATGAGGTTGGCACCAACGGTATGGGCAAGGCCTATTTGTTTGATAAAAATGGCGTCATTCTGGCTCATCCTGATCAAAAGCTCATCAATACAAACGCAAAGGATAGTGCCGAGCTTAAGAGTCTCTATGCCAGTATTGAAAAAAGTGTCTCGGGACAAAAGAATTACACAGTGGACAATAAGGACGAGCTTGTCGTTTACACGACGCTCGCCAATACCGGGTGGAAGGTCATGATCACCATGGACAAGAGTATGGCGTACAAGCCGGTCTACGATTTGGGAATGACCTTTGTGATTATCGTGGCTATTTCCCTGGCTTTCGTCATTGTTCTGGCCTTTCTCCTTGGCAGAGGTCTCACCAAGCCTATTGTGGAGCTTAGGAAGCGCCTTCAGAAAGCACAGGCTGATCATGACCTCACTCTTGAATTCAAGGCCAGGACCAGGGATGAGATTCACGATATGGTCGAAGCCCTCAACGCGTTTACACGCGGCATCAGAAGCTCCTTCTCCGGTGTGGTGGAAGAGGCTCGCTCTGTTGAGTCTAATGTGGGTACTATTGTCGCCAACATTGAGCTGCTCAATAACAATATTGAAGAGGTTTCGGCCACAACTGAGGAGCTGTCCGCCGGCATGGAGGAGACAGCTGCGTCTACAGAGCAAATGACTGCCCTGACCATTGAGATCGAGCATGCCGTTGAGAATATTGCCTCGAAGGCTCAAACCGGTGTGAAGACGGCTGAGGAAATTCAGATGAGAGCTGAGGAATTGAAGACAACAGCAAGCCAATCACAACAAGCTGCGCATGAGGTTCGCGTTTCGGTGGACGACCGCCTGAGACAGGCCATTGTAAAATCCCAGGCTGTTGAAGAGATCAGCGCACTCACTGACGGCATTCTGCAGATAACCAACCAAACCAACCTGCTGGCCTTAAATGCAGCTATTGAAGCGGCAAGAGCAGGCGAATCGGGCAGGGGCTTTGCCGTTGTCGCCGAGGAAATCAGAAAGCTTGCCGACAGCTCAAAAGAAACGGCGGTTAAGATTCAGAATGTGGTTCATACGGTCATCGAGGCTGTTGAGAATCTGAAGACCAGCTCAACGGATGTGCTCCATTTTATTGAGGAACAGGTCGTACCGGACTATAAAAAGATGGTGGACACCGGAACACAATACAGCGTGGATGCCCAGATGATCAATGATCTGGTAACTGACTTCAACGTAACGGCTGAGGAGCTTCTGGCATCGGTTCAGGATATAACAAAATCTATCAACGAGGTCGCAAATGCGGCTAACGAAGGGGCTGACGGCACGACCAACATCGCCCAGAAAACCACGGTCATTGCCGAGATGGCTGAGGATGTCACCCGTCAGGCTATGAACTCCAGGGATAACGTTGAAAAGCTCTTCAAGATGATAACCCTATTCAAGATATAGTCTGCATGATAACATGGGGAAGCCTTGAGGCTATCCCCATTTTTGTTGCTTGGTTTCGAAGTTTTATGAACAAATTCAAATTATTCCTGCCGGGGCTCTTGTTTGCCCTTTGTGTAGCGACTATTGCCACAGTGCTGGGCCGTTTGGTTCCCATGGTCGGCGGCCCGGTGTATTTTTGCCGCCGTTGTTGCTTTCCGAAAGAAGAAAGCCTCCAGCGGAAGTGGTGTAAACTATAGCTTTAAAAAGATATTACCCTGGTTCATCCTGGGTTTTTTCGGGACCTCTCTTTTGAATACACTTGGCGTTATCAGCGGCTCGTCGGCGACGTTTACCACTGAGGCCGGGAAGTTCTTTATCGTTGTAGCCTTATCAGCATTTTCGAGCCCCATTGATCTCGCTTGCGTGCCATAGCTTCACTCCTGAATGTGTCTGTATTAGTTGTTACTTTTGCCGTTAGCCTTTAGTTTTCTCAGTTTCTATTCTTTTGTAAGATAGACTGTGTTTGACAGCTCGCCGTGTTTCACATATAATGGCATTTAACCAAAGCTAGCCCAAAGGCTAGGGTCAAGGAAAGAGGCGAA
>JAOABT010000380.1 GCA_026418215.1 Clostridia bacterium
CTGCAGAAGCTTTCAACATCTTCTCTTCTTCAGGGGTGATAGAGAATTCGATAACTCTTTCAACACCATTGGAGTTCACGATGGAAGGAAGGCTGATGGCTACGTCATTGATGCCATAGAGACCATCGATAACGCTGGAGACTGTTCTGATTGTGTTCTGATTCTTCAAGAGTGTTTCAACGATTGTGTTAACGGTAAGAGCGATCGCATAATAGGTTGCGCCCTTATTCTTAATGATGGTAGCGCCGGCCTTCTTAACCTCTTCGTGGATAATAGCCTTTTCAGCGTCGCTGAAAACATTGCCGTTCAGGTTGCCATACTCGTTGATGTTCATACCTGCAACGTGAGTTGCGCTCCAAAGAGGAAGCTGGGTGTCGCCGTGCTCACCGACCATGTAGCCGTGAATGTTTCTAACGTCGACGTTGAACTTTTCTGCAAGAAGGAATCTGAAGCGCGCGCTGTCAAGAACGGTACCGGTGCCGAATACTCTTCCCTTGGGAAGTCCGGACCACTTTTGAATGAGATAGGTAAGAATGTCGACGGGATTGGCAACGACGAGAATAACGCCGTGGGTGTAGTACTTCATGATGTTTGCGGTGATTTCCTTGGCGATGGCTACATTCTTCTTTGCCAGATCAAGACGGGTTTCACCGGGCTTTCTGTTCATACCTGCGGTGATAACGATAACGTCGCAGTCTGCAATGTCAGGATAGTCACCGGCGTAAACCGCCATTTGGCCGATAAAGCAAAGTCCGTGATTGATATCTAATGCTTCACCGTAAGCTTTCTCCTTGTTCACATCAATTAAAACCACTTCGCTGGCATGATGCTGCAGTGCCATTGCGAATGCGGTAGAAGCTCCTACAAAACCTGCACCGATAATGGCTACTTTTGTTTTGCTTTTGCTCATGTAATAATCCTCCCCCATATTAATGTTAATAAAATCACATACTCTATCATAGCATGCTGTTTTGGACGTATTCATAGCAAAGTTGCACAAATCGACAAGTGATTTGTCTTGACAAACTGTGCAAATAGGAAAAAAGAGCAACAACCATGTTCCGGTGAATTGCTCTTATGAAGCCTGTTTCGAAACACCCGATTATGTCATCTGGCTAAATGAAAAGAGACATATCTGATTCCTCAGCTGAGGCCAGCATGGAGGCCACTCCGCCAATGCTGATACCGTCTATGAGCTCTTCCTGTTTAATCCCCATAACATCCATCGACATGGAGCAGGCTGTGATTTTGACACCGTTTTTAAGGGCGGTATCAATAAGTTCTTCAAGAGAGCTGATGTTCTTGTGCTGCATGATCCTTCGAATCATCATGGGGCCCATTCCTGCCATATTCATTTTGGAAAGGCCCAGCTTTTTGGAGCCTCGGGGCATCATAAACCCAAACATACGCTCAATGAGATTCTTTTTAACCCGTACCCTTTGAACCTTCCTCAATATATTTAATCCCCAAAAAGTGAAAAACATATTCACTTCGCGGCCCATGGCAGCGGCGCCGTTTGCAATAATGAACGATGCAATGGCTTTATCGAGGTCACCGGAAAAAACAACCATGTTTTTGGCATCCGCTTTTTTGTCGGAAGTTAGGTGCGAAGGAGTGTTTGACGCCTTTCGGATTATGACTTTGAACTGTCCGGCTTGAGCTGCTTTTTCGACGCATTCGTTTCCGGTTCGGCGGCACCAGGCTTCAACATCTGTCGCAAAGGCAGGATCGGTGGCCAAGACCTCCAGCTCTTCTCCAGGCTGAACCGACTGGATGGCCTCGCCGACCTTGAGAATCGGGCCGGGGCATTGCAGCCCGCAGGCATCAATACGGATGCGTTTTCTTTCTGAAGGCGGCTTTAGTAGGCTTTCAGAAGCCTTTTCGGAGAGTTCCATGGCCTTTGCATCATCTTGGCCTGTACTCGTGCAACAAGACTGTGCAGCGCTTTGAGGCTTGCTGTCTTCTTTTCTGAGCTCATTGCTTTTGGGAGTATGCCTGTTTTGGGCCTGTGGTGGCTCAATACGGGACGAAGCCATACTGTAAAACCTGTAGCCGCCCGAAAGGTTATAAACCTCCGTAAAGCCGTTCTGGATTAGGATTCTGTAAGCAATGTAGCCTCTTAAGCCAATTTGACTGAAGACATAAACGGGTTTGTTGGAAGGAAGCTCACCAAGCCTTTCTCGAAGCGCGTCAACTGGTATATTGATAGCTCCCTCCAAGGTGCCGTTTGCGAACTCCTCTTTAG
>JAOABT010000402.1 GCA_026418215.1 Clostridia bacterium
AAGGTCAGCACTAAAGCTAGAAAAAGGCTTGAACGCCCATATAGTGGTTAAGGTCAGCACTAAAGCTAGAAAAAGGCCTGAAAGCCCACAGCGTGGTGAAGACCTATAGGCCCTAAGCTAGATAAAAGGTCTATAATCCCAAAGGGCTGGTAAGACAAGCAAGCCAAAAGCCAGCTTATTGAAGAGAGGTAAGGAATTGACATTGACTGCGCGGCGAGCTGATTGGTAAAATATAATTGTTAACTAATTAACAAAGTTAGACGTCAGCATTAGCCGCGCTCTATTAACAGTTAAATTTATAAACCTAGAGATAGAGTCATAAAAAGAAATGGGATCATGAGAAAGTCACTGGGATAAAGAAAACAAAAATCTGGTGCGGACAGGGCTGCGCGGCCGGTGATACCAAATGGCGCGCAGGGGGACAGCCTGTTATGACCGGGTTTTAAAGAAATGAGGGTTGAGGCGATGATCGAGGTTAGCATCTGTGTAGGCAGCTCCTGCCACCTAAAGGGTTCCTACCAGATCATACAGATATTTCAGGAGTTGATCCGGCAAAACAAGCTGGAAGACAGGGTTGAGCTAAAGGCCTCCTTCTGCCTGGATCGCTGTACACAAGGGGTTGCGGTCAAGATTGATGACACCTTTATTGACGATCTGACCATCAGTAATGCCTCAGTCAAATTTGAAGAGTACATATTAAGAAGGGTTTAGCATGAGTATTATTCAGTTTAAGGAAGCCAATTGCAAAAACTGCTATAAATGTATACGAAGCTGCCCTGTGAAGGCCATTGCCTTTGTCAACGACCAGGCACGGATCGTGGATGAGGACTGCATGCTCTGCGGCAGCTGCCTGACAGCGTGTCCTCAGAATGCCAAGAATGTCAACAGTGAGGTTCCCGCCGTCAAGGGCTTTATCCGGAAAAAGGAGAAGGTTTACGTAAGCCTCGCCCCGTCCTTTGTATCCGCCTTCGAGGATACCGATGAGCGGTGGCTTTACGCGGCTCTCAAAAAGCTTGGGTTCACTTTTGTCGAGGAGACGGCGGTAGGAGCTGCACAGGTCTCCAAGGAATATGACCGGCTGATCCGTGAGAACACCATGAAAAACATCATCACCACGGCCTGCCCTTCCATTGCCTTGCTTGTGGAAAGGTATTACCCCGAGCTCATAGACCAGCTTGCGCCGGTCGTTTCTCCGGCCATCGCCCATGGTAAAATTTTGAGGCAGATGTATGGCTCACGCATTCGTGTGGTTTTCATAGGACCGTGCCTATCCAAAAAATATGAGCGCAGAGAGCTCCAGAACAGCGGTGTTATTGATGCTGTTCTGACTTTTGAGGAGCTCGAAGCCTGGCTCAAGGAGGAGGGCATCGACCGAACCAATGCTCTTTCTGAGGACCTTAAGGGGGCGCGTGAGCTCAAAGCCCGCATTTATCCTGCACCGGGCGGCGTTCTGAAGACTCTCGAAAATACCAAAAGCAAGAATTATCAGTTCATTAGCGTCGATGGTGTGGAAA
>JAOABT010000420.1 GCA_026418215.1 Clostridia bacterium
CCCATAATCACCTGACATTTTCATTTGCGCCCAGGGGTGAGAAAATTCCAGAGGTTTTTGACGTCTCAGGACAAACCATTACATGGAAGGCTGTTCCAAACTGGGAATTCTATTGGTCGCCTGTCGGCTTTGAGGGGCAAAGCTCGGCCTGGTGGGAGCTGACCAATGAAAACAGAAAAATCGGCATGAGAGAAACAACGGACTTTCCCATCTTACGCGTCGGTATATGGGGAAAGGCTCATGTCGTAAGTCCTGAGCTCTTTATTCACCTTCGTGTGGAGCCGGGAACAAGCAAAAGCTGGACGAGATCCTATCTATTCTTTAATAAATAGGCAATCTTTACGGCACATTCATGTGTTATGAAATGAATAGGCTAGTAAATGAAAAAAACGGCTGTTTCCTGGGGGGATAACAGTCGTTTTTCTCCTTTTTAACACGAATTCCTGATTGGTACATTAGGGGATAGAATTCAGTATAGGACTAGTATAGCACATTTCATGGAAGCATCGCTTTACAGAAATTGCGGCAGCTTTTTTATGAATATTGCTATGGCATCGACTTGAAGCGCGTAGGGGTAATGCCGTATTTTTTCTTGAAGCACTGCGAGAAGTGAATTTGGTTTACAAATCCGCATAAATAGGCCACTTCTTCTAAAGAATGGTCTCCTTTTTTCAAAAGCTGCAGGGCATTGTCAAGCCTGACGTCCAGCAAGTAGGCGTGGGGTGTTTTACCGGTATGGGCCTTGAAAATTCTAATAAAGTGATAGCGGCTTAACTCAAGCTCGCGACAAATATCATCCAGACATATGTCAGCGTTATAATAGGCGTGAATATACTCAAGGGCTCTGTCGATGTAGCTTGGATTGCGTCCCACCGATGCCCCGGATTCGTTTACTCGGCTCTCTCGGAATAGCTGTATGAGGAATTCGGTCAGTTTGGATTGGATCATGAGCTCGTAGCCGGCATATTTTTTGTCTAATTCCTCGTAAAGGCCTTGGACAAGTCGAAAGAGCTGGCGGCTGTAAGGAAAATTCAAAGGCTTCTGAATGTAGGCGCTCGGAGAAATATCCGAAAAAACCTCTTTAAATCTATCCTTTGAAACGGTAATCAGGTAATATTCCTCGCTGGGAAGCCTATATTTGCAGGCTACGAGAACGCCCGGAGGCGTAATGGCGATACTCTTTTTGGTATAGCAATAATCCTTCCGGTTAAGCGTGAGAGGCGGTGGTGAAGGTGGCACAACGTTAATTTGAAAGTCCTCGTTCATGTGCTCGGGAAATTCAATGAACTCATTGGTTTTAACCAGAAGAAGGTCCTTGGTCTTCTGCATATTCACTTTCTTGAGTGCCTGCTCGGGCAATGTACGATGGATGGTCTGATAGAATTTTGGCATGCTTTCCCTCCCGCTTCTTTTATTATAGCGTCGGTAAAGCCAAACTACAAGAATCGACAAATTCCGCCTTTGCGGCGGTAAAGCCAAGATAAATGGCATTCAAAAAAGCCCAAGGGATTAAACCTATAGGGTAGAATAATACTTTTAAAACAACCCTATAATGTTTGGAGACCACCGGGTGTTAGCCGGTAAACCTTGTCGCAAACCTCGCTGATATATTTTCTGTCATGAGAGATGCTGATAATGGCACCTTTATAGGCCTTAAGAATATTGCGTATCACAGGATTGGATAGAGGCGAAAAGTTTCTTGTGGGTTCATCGAGGATCAGAACATTATATTGATCAAGGATCATTTTCAAAAATAGAATCTTAGCTTTTTGGCCACCTGATAAGTGGGATATTTCGTGGGCCATCTCATCAGCAGTGTATTTCATGCTTCCAAGATAGGTTCTGATTTTTGTTGTTTCTTCTTTATAGCCGGTTGCAGACAAATAATCGACAGGTGTGAGATTTAAATCGAGCATGTCTTCATAATTCTGAGGCATATAGGCTGCCTTTAAATCCTTGCGTACCAAAAGCTCGCGGGCGATGGTATTCAGCAAGGTGCTTTTTCCGACACCGTTGCTGCCGGTGATGCATATTTTTTCTCCGCCAATGACATGAAGACGTATGTTTTCGGCTAAGATTCTATCCTCCATCTTTAATGTCCCAAGCTCTAAGTCGATGACGGTTTTGCCATTGGGTAGCTCAATGGTGTCATCAAAGCTGATCATAATAGCTTCCTCAACATCTGGAACCTTAGTCATATCCTCATGCTCTTTTTCAAATCGTTTTTCCATGGATTTTAACGAGTTCATTTTCTTTTTAAGCAAGCGTCCGCCCGCAGCGTCCGCTCTGGATATTGAATTGAGCCGGTGCTCGACCTTGGCTTGAATTTGCATAAGCTTTGCCTGCTGCTTTTCATAGTCGCTTTGTTCTTTCCGGGCTACCTGCTCTTGATGAGAAAGCTTGGCCAGACGTTCCTCAAAATACTGCCGATAGGGCATTCTGGCAATTGTGTGCATAGGCATTGTTTTGCGGCGAATCTGCTCGATGTGTATCACCGTATTGGCTGTCTTTTCGATAAGCGTTTCATCATGAGAAATGAACATGATGGGCAGGTCACAGGTATTAATGAATTGTTCCAGCCATTCGAGCGTATCAATATCGATATCATTTGAAGGCTCATCAAGCAGCAAGGTATCCGGTTTCAATATTAAAAGCCTGGCTAATTGCAATTTTACCTTTTCTCCCCCCGAGAGAGTCCCTACCATTTGGTCGGAGTAGAAAAGATCAACGCTTAAGCCCAACTGATGGGCTATATCCGATAAATCTCTTGGAGACAGGTCGTAAAAGGAGGAGACCTCTGAGCAAAATGCGTAGACACTTTGCTCTTTTTCCTTTTGTGACAATTCTTGTGCCAAATATCCCAGACAGGTATTGTTTTTCTGTATCTCGCCTGTGTATTCAACGTAGTCTTTAACCAAATGCTCGTCATAAATCAATTTCATGAGGGTGGACTTCCCATTTCCTTCTTCACCAACGATAACAACTTTATCGCCCTTGTTTAATGAGAAAGTGAAGTCTTTTAAGATGGTTCTCAAGTCTTTCAAATGTGTAATGGTTAAGTTCTTTATCTGCAGCATACAATCTCTCCTAAGAAATAAAAAATCTGCTTTCAGTAAACCGAAAGCAGATTGATGCACAACAAAAAGAACCGGGTTGCTCTTTGCTAGAAAGGTGGCTGGCATACAATCTAAATTTCGGTAACAGAATGCAGCCTGTAAAAACAGGCTTTCAAACATTCGTCTATGTTACGAAAAATAGATTATATCTTCATTTTCTCACCCTTCTCATTTTTAGTATTTTATCACGCGCTTATGCCCATGTCAAATAGCCCTTTCAAGGCTACATATTATGGTGTACAAATTCTCAAAAAGTAGCAATAATCGGAGTGAAAACGTATCACTCAGATTATTTTACCTTACTAGAGGCCTATGGACTTTGTGAGTCACGAAAGTATACGTGGTTGGCTTACTTTACTTAAAATATCTCTTCAAAAGGCCTGCAAATGCCATGCCGTGTCTTGCCTCATCCTTGCACATTTCATGAACGGTATCGTGGATGGCATCATAATTTAGCTGCTTGGCCTTTGTTGCCAGATCCTTTTTGCCCTGGCATGCGCCATGCTCGGCTTCAACTCTTGCCTTCAGGTTGGCTTCGGTGCTAGGTACAACGACCTCGCCTAAAAGCTCTGCAAATTTAGCAGCATGCTCAGCTTCCTCAAATGCAATTCTTTTATAGGCCTCGGCAACCTCGGGATAACCCTCGCGGTCAGCCTGACGGCTCATAGCCAGGTACATGCCTACCTCGGTGCATTCTCCCATAAAGTTTGCCTTAAGTCCCTCTACAACCTCGGGGTCCAAGCCTTTAGCTACGCCGATTTTGTGCTCGTCAGCCCAGGTGGTGGGGGCATCTTGGGCGACTTCCTTGAACTTTTCCTTGGGAGCCTTACACTGAGGG
>JAOABT010000443.1 GCA_026418215.1 Clostridia bacterium
GTAAACGGGCCCTTCATAGGATATGACCGATTGAAGGCGCAGTGTGGGGCTGTAGGGGAATGGGGTTGAAACCGGCTTCGATACCTTGCCGTCACATATTTTTCTTTCAACCAGAAGGCTCACATTCTGGACATCGGTGACAAAAAACAGGTGGATAGCCGAACCATCCGAGCAGGCGGTATAATTCTTGCCGTCGCGGATGATGATTCCCTCAACCTCGGGCATGGAATAGCCTGATTTTTCAACCCTTTGATAAGTCAGGAGCTGCTTTCGGTTATGAGATACCGTATAGAAGATATGGGTCATGCCATCGGCTTCCACAAGACTCACGTTATAGGGTGAGGTGCCGCTGATCCTGCTTTCCAAAAGCACCATAGGCTCCTTTTTTTCCTCACAGGCCGTTAAGTACAGCAAACGGCCCGAATAATCCACAAAGCAGGCGCTGATGGTATCGGTGCTGTCCAGAAGCGCCGAAAAATCTGAGGTCGAATGCTCAGACAACAAAAATGGTGCACCCCACTTGTTTTCATTATCCAGCATGCTCATGAAGAGCCCGTTTTTATACCAAATGCAGGTGGTGATCCCCATACTGTTTTTTAAGACGTGTCTGATACTTTCGTTGGTTGGCACCTTACACAACCCCTTCGTAATAGAATAATGAGAAAGCTTTTGGATGTTTGCCATTACTATGCTTATTTATGTCCCTGAATGAATATGACCAGCAGTCACCAAATCGCCTAAAAGGCATATTATGACAATGTGAAGGCAATTATTCTGAAATGGAGGACCAATAATGGGCTGTAAAGAGCAAGTCGTTCCAGGACTTATAGGCGGCGAGGACATATGCAAGCTACGCGAAGCCGTTTGTGTTCATGTAGAAAAAGTATATGACAATTGCCGTGAAAAAGATTGTATTGAGGATGCGGTTGTTGATTTTGTAGATAACGTTCAGGACCTCATCAATAATGCAATCAAGGTAAAGACAAAAGACGCAGAAGTTGTTGCTGTACTGGCTGATCTCGAGGAGGTTCCCTTCAAGAGAGGCTTCTATACTGTAAATGTACGTTATAAGATCAGAGTAGTATGTGAATTCTGCTACAAAGATGTAACGGGTAATATCGTGAACTCCGCTCCCAAGATTGGCTTTGTATGGTTTGGCAAGACCGTCATTCTCTTTGGATCCGAAGGCAAGATCAAGATCTTCAAGAGTGTCGATCCCTATCATCCGCTGCCCAACAATGTGGAAGGAAGCAACGATGGCTGCGGCGTCCTGGTTGAACAGGATAACCTCCCCAACATCAAGGTTGAGGTTGCAGAGCCGTTAGTTCTTAACACCCGTATTAAGAGAGTACATGAAAGACACCATTGCGGGGATGACGACAGGCATGAGGTCGAATCTCTGATTGGCCCGCAGAAACGCGTGGTCGTAACCTTAGGTCTCTTCTCGATCATCAAGCTCGTACGCCTTGTTCAGCTGCTGATTCCTGCCTTCAACTTCTGCTATCCTAACAAGGAGTGCATCGCTTCCAATGACGAGAATCCTTGCGAAATCTTCGACACCATCGAATTCCCGCTCGACCAGTTCTTCCCTCCACAGAAGTTCGATTTCTTACAGGAAGAACATAGATGCTGAGAGAGAGGACTTAGGTCCTCTCTTTTTTTATCAGCTTACTCTTCGCATTTTCATGCTCAGAACGCTATGATTGCAAAAGAGCGGACTTGGTCCTCTCTTTTTAGCGTGTGCTTACTATTCGCACGCTGTGCTCCTTCAGATACGCGTCAAGGACTAAGCTTTCTTGTCCGATATATACAACAATGGACACTAGGAAGCATTATCCAGTCGTGAAAGTTGCATAGAATGGCAGGATTATGTAGAATAGAGTTATAAGCCGGATTCTAGGATTTTTGCGGTGAGGTACAGAGGATAAAATGCGTAAGGTTTTGAATGTGATGGCGCCTTTTATAGTGCTCCTGATCGCCTGGGCTACTGCCACTCAAGCCGAGAGCTTTAGTGACACGCTTCAATCCGTGCTGAAGGTTCTGCCCTACGTCATTGCTATTCTGGCGCTGTTCATGAGCGTCTGGTATCAAAACAGCAATTCTTTTTATCTGGTTTCCTTCATCCTATTGACCTATATTCTTATTGTCGTCGCGGCACCGAAACCTGCCATGCTCAACGAGATTGTGACAGCAACCAGTATTCTTTTGCCGCTCAACTGCATCATGCTTGGATTTTCAAAGGAACGGGGCGTTGTAAGCTCCTATGGTATGAATAAGGCTATTATTGTGATGGGCGAAATCATCTGGGTTTTCATTAACATGATGGGCAAAGCCAGCCTAACCGTGCCCGAAAATACAGGGCCTGTTATGGCCATAAGCCTCAAGGCACCGGCCATTGTTCTTTTTGTTATTGCCATTTGTCTTCTTCTCGCAAGCTATATTCTAAGAAATCAATACATGAACTTCATCTTTGTGGCTGTTTTACTGGCATCGTTCATATCCTTGCATTTTGCTAACAGAACCATCATTTTTACGCTTTTTACGACCGCTATTTTCTTGATTATTGTCATAGCCTTATTTGACGTATCCTACTCCCTGGCTTTCTATGACACTCTGACGGGGGTCCTGTCGCGTAGAGCGCTTGAGCAGGAGCTTTTAAAGCTTGGAAACCGCTACAGCATCGCCATGGTCGATATCGACCACTTTAAACAGATTAATGACCAATTTGGTCATGATATAGGCGACGAGGTATTGAGAATGGTAGCCTCCATTCTTGACCGTTCTTCGGGTAAAGGCAAGGTTTTTCGCTACGGCGGGGAGGAGTTTGCCATTCTTTTTTCCAATATTAGCAGCAACGAGGCGCTTCCTCAGTTGGAGCGCATTCGAAAGGTCATAGAACGCAGACCCTTTGTGCTGCGTTCAGACAATCGGCCGCCCAACAAGCCTGAGAAAGGGAAAGCAGTTCAATCAAAAGGTAAGGGGTTGGTGAATGTAACGGTTAGTATCGGCGTTTCACAGAAAACAGAGCTCTTAAAAACCAGCTATGATGTTATAAGAAAGGCAGACGAAGCCTTGTATAAATCCAAGCATTCGGGAAGAAATTGTGTGACAAAGCTTTAGCTTCGGTAGGGATAGAGTGCACTTGGCTTGAATATACTATGGGAAAGGACTTAAATGGAAGTAACAGAATAATGTCGTTTCGGTTGGACGAGATATTCGTTTCAAGATGAAATTAAGCTTTTGGGGTGGGAAGCTCGTGTTCGAGCATTCCACCTTTTTATTTACCGGTTTATAAAGGAGGTAACGCATAGATGGAAAATAACAAGCATTTTCTTTCTGTCATTGGATTCTTTCTTTGTACCGTTGTTCTCTTATTTATAGCAGCTTGTTTATTTACATAAGTCAAGGCTCTAAGTGTAGGATGCAAACCCGTTTGCACGGCAGGCCTATTCATGGGCTTTTCGATATGCAAGAGTGTAACCAGTTTACTCACGCCTTAAGCAAAACGGGGCTCGCGATCCATCAGCCGTGCTCACGGATACCCAGTGTGCTCCGGCTTTCACATTGGCTTAAATGGAGCTTGACATATCATTTGGATGTTGCTTCCGTCATATTATTGAGTGTCTCACGCAGACAGAATAAGGGCTGTCGGCTCCGACGTTATGCAGCTCCAGTAGTTCGAATGCGCTCATTTCGTCTTCAACCGATTCAGGCGAAGAGGCATAAAAAAGCTTGAAATTCATGAGTTGACCGTTTCTCATGTAGTATTCGAACACTGCAAAATTGGTTAGCATTTCGGGACCATGCCCATAATTATACAGAATGCAGAGTCTGGTATCAAAGCAAAGGCTCTTGAAGCAGTCACTAAAAAACTTGAACTTACCCTCTTGACACCCAAAGAGTCGTATTATAACATAATACCGACAGACAGTCGGTCGGTAGTTAAAGGAGTGATTTACCGTGAGAGTTGTCAAAGAGGCAGAAGAAAGAAGAAACGAGATCCTTGATGCCGCGAATGAGCTTTTTGGTCAAAAGGGCTTTGACGGCACAAGCACCAACGATATTTTAGCTAAGGTCGGTATTGCCAGGGGGACTCTGTATTATCACTTTAAGTCTAAGGAAGAAATCATGGATGCGCTGATAGAGCGTTACAATGCCCAGCTTCTGGGAGCAGCCCGGCAAGCGGCTGAAGATAAGAGCGTACCCGTTAAGGAACGGATCATGCGCGTTGTCATGGCCATGAACATTAGCGGGGCCGGAGGCCAGGAGATTATGGAGCATATTCACAAGCCGCAGAACGCTCTCATGCATCAAAAAATACAGAGAGTCATTCTAAACAGCGTTACGCCCATTCTCACCGGCGTTATTCGCGAAGGGGTTGAGCAGGGCCTTTTTAATACGCCGTTTCCCTACGAATGTATGGAAATGGTGGTCACGTACGCCAATACCATCTTTGATAACGACATGGTTGCCTTAACGGAAGAGGAGCGGGGAGCACGTATTCAGGCGTTCATCTATAATGTGGAGAGGCTTTTGGGTGCCGAAAGCGGCAGTTTCATGGAAGGCATGCAGCTATTTGGACAAGAAAGGGAAGGTCACCAGGATGGACACAAATAATAAATCTTTTAAAAAATTCTTTCTTCTCTGGTCAGGAGAATTTATCTCTGCCATAGGAAGCGGACTTACAGCCTTTGGACTGGGGGTCTATGTCTTTCACCTCACGGGAAAGGCGTGGGCTGTGGCACTCGTCACACTGCTAGCGTTTATGCCGTCCCTCCTTTTAAGTGCGGTATCAGGCGTTCTTGCCGATCGTTATGACCGACGCCTGCTTATGGTTTTAGGCGATAGTCTGTCGGCCGTGGGACTGGTTTTTATTCTCATTTGCATGCTGAATGGTGAAGCAAAGCTTTGGCAGATATGTGCGGGTGTGACCATCAGCTCGATTTTCTCATCTCTCATGGAACCTGCCTATAAAGCGACGGTGACGGATTTGCTGACTGAAGAACAATACACCAAAGCAAGCGGTCTTGTGCAGGTTGCAGGCTCTGCAAAGTATCTTATTTCACCTGTGATTGCGGGCTTGCTGCTCACGGTTTCAGACATAAAGCTCCTTCTTGTTATTGATATTGCAACCTTTTTGGTTACTGTAGCCTCAACGCTGGCTGTCCGGAGAGGTCTTGAATCCAAGAAATCCGAGCAGACCGAATCGTTCACGAGTGAATTTAAGGAAGGCTGGAGGGCCATTACTGAAAACAGGGGTGTGTTTGTCCTGGTCATCATGGCCTCGGTTATGACCTTTTTCCTTGGTTTTATTCAAACCCTTTCAACGCCTATGGTCCTTGCCTTTTCAAACAGCACAACACTTGGAACATTAGAGACACTCTCGGCGTCAGGAATGCTTGTAACAGGCATCATTATCGGCAGCATTACAATAAAAAAGGGCCATGTGAAGCTGCTTTCTGTGTCACTATTTTGTGCCGGTCTGTTCATCGCTTTCTTCGGGCTTCGTGAAAATATTGTTCTGATCTGTGTGTCAGGGTTCCTTTTCTTTGCAACACTCCCTGTTACCAGCATGTGCCTTGATTACCTGACTCGCACTCATATAGACAATGCCGTTCAGGGAAGGGCATGGGGGCTTATCGGCCTTATCTCCCAGCTTGGATACGTGGTAGCCTATGCCCTTTCAGGCGTGCTGACCGATTATGTGTTTACACCTCTTTTGGTCAAAGACGGCCCGCTTGCCAACAGCGTTGGGAGAATTATCGGAACCGGCAGCGGCAGAGGAGCAGGCTTCCTCATCATGATTGCGGGTGTTATGCTGGCTGCTGCTGCTGTCATTCTCCACCGCCTGAAGTCAATTAAGAAGCTTGAAAAGCAGGAGGGCAGCGCTGAGTTATGTATGGTAGAATAATCAAGAATGACATTTTAAAAAGTAGGCTTATAACGGCCACAACGGTTGTTTTCGTAGCTGCTGCTGCCATGCTGGTTTCCCTCGCAGCCATCTTGGTCGTGAATCTTTTCGGTTCCATTGATTCCCTTATGACGAAAGCTAAGACCCCGCATTTTATGCAGATGCACAAGGGAGAAATAAATACCGCTCGGCTTAAGGCTTTCGCAATGCAAAACCCAAACGTCGAGGCTTTTCAGGTGCTGGAGTTTCTGAATGTTGACGGCAGCGGCATAGTCATCAGCGGGCATTCGCTTGCCGGCAGTGTTCAGGACAACGGCTTTTCAACCCAAAGCTCCAAATTTGATTATCTTCTGGATCTAGACGGAAAAGTGATCCATGTAGCCGATGGGGAGCTATATGTTCCTATCTGCTACATGAAGGACGGCACTGCTCGAATGGGCGACAAGGCTGTGATTGGGGGAAAGACCTTTACCGTAGCCGGTTTCTTGCGTGATTCACAGATGAATGCGCTGCTATCCTCGTCAAAACGCTTCCTTGTGAGTGAGAAGGATTACTCGGAAATAAAGGCCTTTGGAAGTACGGAATATTTGATTGAATTCAGGTTAAAAAGCCTCAGTTCGCTGAGTGCCTTTGAAACTGCTTATGCGTCTGCGGGGCTTGAAGCCAATGGACCGACCCTTACATATCCTCTTTTCAAAACCATCAATGCCATTTCCGACGGGATCATGATTGCGGTTATTCTTCTCGTAAGCCTGTCTCTTATACACATCTGACGCT
>JAOABT010000444.1 GCA_026418215.1 Clostridia bacterium
CTACGAGCGAGATTGGCAGCTTTGGAAGCTTAACTCCGTTCCTTCTAAGCTCATAGGCATACGCTGTTACCTGAGGTACATCCAGGCCTGCTTCGCGTACAGCCTCCACTTTTTCAAAAATATCCTGAGGGCTTCCCTGCAGGACGAGCTCACCATGCTGCATGACCAATACATGATCCGCCTGGGCCGCCTCATCCATATGATGTGTGATGAGAATGATAGTAATTTTCTTGTCACGGTTGAGGCTGTGCAGGACCTCCAGAACCTCATGCCGGCCCATGGGGTCCAGCATGGATGTCGCCTCATCCAGCACGATGCATTTAGGCTCCATAGCAAGGACTCCCGCGATAGCAATGCGCTGCTTTTGGCCTCCGGAGAGCATATGAGGAGAATGATGCATGTATTCGGACATACCGACGAGCTTAAGGGCATTATCGATATTCTCGCGTATTTTGGAGGGCTCCATGCCCAGATTCTCAGGGCCGAAGGCCACGTCCTCTTCGACAGTGGTTGCAACAATTTGATTGTCAGGGTTTTGGAAGACCAGGCCGAGGGTATTTCGAATTTCCCAAACCAGATTCTCTTCCCGCGTGTCAAGACCATCTATAATAACAGTTCCCTCTTTAGGGATTAATAGCCCATTCATAAGCCGGGCCAATGTGGATTTTCCCGAGCCATTCCGCCCGAGAATGACAACAAATTCACCCTGCTTAATATCGAGAGAAACACCGTTAACTGCCTTAACCTGCTCCTCTTCGCTGTGTGTCTTGTATTCATAATAGACATCTTTGGTCTGTACCATTTTGTTCATGAGGCTCACCGATTTCTCCCCTTAAAAGGGTATAAGGGTCTTTTAAAGCCGATAATAATACTACCGCTTGATTCTTTGATTCTTTAATTCTTTGATTTCTGATTCTCTGATTTCTGATTTCCGATTTCTTATTTCTGATTCTCTGATTCCTTGATTGCCTGATTTCTTGATTCATTGATTGCCTGATTCCTTGATTCCTTGATTCATTGATTGCCTGATTCTTGTTTCCTCGTTCTTGATCCTTCATTTGTGGATATCAGGTGATCACTATTTTATATAGTTGCATTGTTATAGAAAGAGCGTGAACATTTGTTAAACTTGAGTTTTTGTCTAAAGTTCTTAAGCTTTTTTTAGATGTCCTTAGGTTAAACTTTGAAATACTTAAGCTGAACTTTAGAAAGACTTAAGCTGAATTTAAAAAGGCTTAAGCTTATAACTTAAAAATTCATAAGCATATAGTTTGTATTTCTTCGTTTCACCATGCAAATCCATGGCCTTAAGCTTTACGTTATTCTTATACTGTAGTAATGACAATATAGCTTAAAGCTTTGAATGCTCTTGATATTACCTTGCATCAGTTCCTTACATTTTCCTCACATATGAATAATGGAGAACGGGCAAACCCGCTCTCCATTATCTCACGTTCCCTAATGGGACTATCAGACTAATTCAAGGACGACAACCTCAGCACCGTCGCCTCTTCTTGCGCCAAGCTTGTAGGTACGGGTGTAGCCACCTTTTCTATCCTTGTACTTGGGAGCAATTTCGTTGAATAACTTGTTGGTAAGGCTGATAGAATTGCCTTTTTCATCCTGAACCTTGTAGACCCAGTTCATAATGAGACGTCTTGCAGCCAAACGTGAAGGAGCGTCAACCGGCTTAAGCTCGGTCTTCTTCTCTCTCTCGACCACTTCGTACTTGTTTCCGTTCTTGGAAGTAACGGACTTCATTACTTTGCGGCCCTTGCTATCTGTAGCGGGAACACTGATGGTCACGTTCTTGGAGGTGAAGTTATCACATTCCTTAACGGCAACAGTGATCAGCTTTTCTGCAATATCCTTGACTTCCTTTGCTCTTGTTTCGGTAGTCTCTATACGTCCATGCTGGATCAGAGAGGTTACGAGACCTTTCAGCAAAGCCTTACGCTGGTCAGTAGGTCTTCCTAATTTCTTGTTAGCAGGCATTTTGTTTCCTCCCCTTAAAAAATTGTGCTATTCTTAGTCTTCTGACAAAGCAAGTCTCAAGCCCAGAGCCTCGAGCTTCTGAACCACTTCTTCAAGTGACTTGCGGCCAAGGTTTCTAACCTTCATCATTTCATCTTCGGTCTTGTTGGTGAGGTCCTCAACCGTGTTGATTCCTGCACGCTTTAAGCAGTTGTAGGAACGAACGGAGAGATCAAGCTCTTCAATGGTCATTTCAAGAATCTTGTCTCTTGCGGGCTCACCCTTCTCAACGAGGATCTCGGTGTTCTTGGCCCTGTCAGTCAGGTTGATGAAGAGGTTGAGATGATCGCTCAAGATTTTTGCTCCAAGGCTGATGGCTTCATCGGGAGCGATAGAACCATCGGTCCAGACTTCAATGCTAAGCTTGTCATAGTCCGTAACCTGGCCAACACGTGTATTTTCAACAGTGTAGTTGACCTTTTTTACGGGTGTGTAGATAGAGTCTACCGGAATAACGCCAATTGGCTGATTCGGAAGCTTATTCTTCTCAGCAGACACATATCCGCGGCCGTGATTGACGTTCAGCTCCATGAAGAACCTGCTTGTACCGTTGACGGTTGCAATGTGCAGATCCGGGTTCAATATTTCTACATCTGAATCCCCTTTAATATCAGAAGCCTTAATCTCGCCCTCGCCCTCGTAATCAATGTACAGGGTCTTGGATTGTTCGCTGTGAAGCTTTAAGCGAAGCTCTTTGATGTTGAGAATGATCTCTGTGACATCCTCCACAACACCGGGAACGGTGGTGAATTCATGCAGCACGCCGTCAATCTTGATAGAGGTAACGGCAGCACCTGGTAAAGATGACAGAAGTATTCTTCTCAAAGAGTTTCCTAAAGTTATGCCATAGCCTCTTTCCAGGGGTTCTATGACAAACTTGCCGTATGAATTGTTGTCTGAACTTTCAACACATTCAATCCTTGGCTTTTCCATTTCGATCATCAGTCAACCCTCCTTGGGTTATTTAAAGATATGAGGGTAATTACATGCTACAAATTACTTGGAGTACAATTCGACGATGAGGTGTTCCTGTACGTTGAGATCGATATCCTCTCTCGCCGGTAATGCAACAACCTTACCCTTAAGATTTTCCTGATCAACTTCAAGCCACTTCGGTACTACCTTTGAACCGGTAACGTCAAGGATGTCCTTGAAACGGGTAGACTTTCTGCCCTTTTCGCTGACATTGACCGCATCGCCAACCTTCACAATGTAGGAAGGAATGCTGAGTCTCTTGCCGTTGATTTCGAAGTGACCATGTGTAACAAGCTGACGAGCTTCGGCACGGGTTGTGCCAAATCCCATTCTGTAGACAACATTGTCAAGGCGGCTTTCGAGCAGCTGGAGAAGGTTTTCACCAGTGATGCCCTTTTTACGTGCTGCCATTTCAAAATACTTTCTGAACTGGCTTTCGAGGATTCCATAGAATCTCTTAGCCTTCTGCTTTTCACGAAGCTGAATTCCATACTCGGAAAGCTTCTTTTTTTGTGCGCCATGTTGGCCGGGCGCATAGGGTCTTCTACCCACGGCGCATTTATTTGTGTAACATCTTTCTCCCTTTAAGAAGAGTTTTTGCCCTTCTCTACGGCAGAGCTTACAAGATGCACCTACATATCTAGCCATCGATCCTTACACCTCCATTAAACTCTTCTTCTCTTAGGCGGTCTGCAACCATTGTGTGGGATAGGGGTTACATCCTTGATCAGATTAACCTCAAGTCCTGCCGCCTGGAGTGCACGGATTGCTGCCTCACGGCCAGCCCCTGGACCTTTTACATAAACCGAAACGGTCTTTAGGCCATGCTCCATAGCAGCCTTTGCTGCAGTTTCAGCAGCCTGCTGTGCGGCATAGGGAGTGCTCTTTCTGGAGCCCCTGAAGCCAAGGCCGCCTGAGCTAGCCCAAGAAAGGGCATTACCCTGAACGTCGGTTATGGTTACGATAGTATTATTAAAGGAAGAACGGATGTGGGCTGCGCCACGTTCAATATTCTTTTTCTCCTTCTTCTTCCTTGTTCTTCTAACAACCTTACCTGTTGCTGCCATTTATCGATCGACCTCCCGATTACTTCTTCTTGTTGGCAATGGTCTTTCTGGGACCCTTACGAGTTCTTGCATTGGTCTTGGTTCTCTGACCGCGAACGGGAAGTCCCATTCTGTGCCTGATTCCACGATAACATCTGATTTCAACCAGACGCTTTATGTTAAGTGCAATCTCTCTTCTGAGGTCGCCTTCTACTGTGTATACCTTTTCAATAATGTCACGAAGTTTTGCGATCTCATCATCTGTAAGATCACGAACGCGTGTATCGGGGTTGATACCCGTCTTAACCAATATCTCATTGGAACGGGTTCTTCCTATCCCGAAGATATACGTAAGGCCGATTTCTACCCTTTTTTCTCTTGGCAAGTCAACACCTGCAATACGAGCCAAATTACTACACCTCCGATTGGTAGTTGTGTAAAATCATAATTGTGTTTACGAGCATGCATATATTTAAAAATTCCCACAAAACTCCTTATGGAGCCAGCCGCTTGCGGAAATCGTTAAAGCCTGAAATTAGAGTGGCGTTCCTACCGGACGCCACAAAAGTGACTCAACCAGTATAACATTGATGCAACCGGCAGGACCTGCTGCCGGCTGCAGGTATTTTCAGGACATTTGCAAGCACTTCAATCAGGGCCTTTGCCCCAAAACCGATTAACCTTGTCTCTGCTTGTGCTTTGGATTCATGCAGATAACCATAACACGGCCTTTTCTGCGGATGATCTTGCACTTTTCGCAAATTTTCTTAACTGATGGCTTTACCTTCATGTTATTGACCCTCCTGTCCTTATGGCTTACTTCAAGCAACGCGTTATTTGCCTCTCCAGGTGATTCTACCGCGCGAAAGATCATAGGTTGACATTTCGACAGTTACCTTATCACCGGGAAGAATGCGAATGTAATTCATTCTGAGCTTACCCGATATATGTGCGAGAATGACATGTCCGTTCTCGAGCTGAACTTTAAAATTCGCGTTTGGAAGAGCTTCCAACACGGTTCCTTCAAGTTCTATAACATCTTCCTTAGACAATACTTATACCTCCTCGCCCTTATTATAGGTTGTAAGTTCATCAGTATATCTTTGAACAGCTTTGCGAAGATCACTGTCGGTTAAACGCTTCCTCGCAAGGACTGCCTGGGATATCTCCTCGGCCACCTTATTGGTTACCTTAAGGTGTTTGAGCTTTTTCTTTTTGGGTCGATCCACACGACGCAGGTCCCCATCGGCTAAAAGAACGTGATTGTCGTCAGCAATATCAACAATGATGAAGAGCTGATCCTTATCCCGGCCTGCATTGGACCAGACATACCGGCCAATTATGGCATCCAAGTCTTTCACCCCGTATTTCTTATGAATCCTGTCACGGCTTTCCATGCCAGCACCAAAAGCGCCTGCCTGTAGTGTTTCCTTGAAATTGACACATAAAAGGAATAGGGTTGTAACCGCGCCAAGTATATATTCTATAACAACTTCAAGTCTTTTTCAAGATTCTTCACTTTTTTCGTGAAAATTAATATAATCTGGTCAATATTTCCGGTCCATTTGGCATAACCGCCAGTGTGTTCTCATGATGCGCCGAAAGTTTACCGTCCAGCGTTACCACTGTCCATTTATCGTCCAAAACCTTTACACGCCATGTTCCGACATTGACCATAGGTTCAATGGCAAGGGTCATGCCGTTTGTGATGCGCACGCCTCTTTCACGAGTGACGTAGTTGGGTATTTGTGGCTCTTCATGCATTTCCGTGCCTATGCCATGACCGACAAAGTCACGAACGACGGAGTAGCCCTGACCTTCGACATATTTCTGAACAGCCTCGGAAATATCACGGATTCTATTCCCTTCAACTGCCTTGGCCATACCTTGGTTAAAAGCCTCTTCGGTATGCATAATGAGTGCTTTAGCCTCATCAGAGATGGTTCCAACACCAAAGGTTCTGGCAGCATCTCCATGGAAGCCATCTAAAATGGCACCGATATCTATACTGATGATGTCACCCTCATTAAGAACGGTTTTATCGGGTATGCCGTGAATAACGACACTGTTGATTGACGCACAGATCGAGCCGGGGAAATCCATTCCGCCGTAAGCGCACGGTACACCCTTAAAGGAAGGTATGCCGCCCGCTTTTCTAATAATCTCTTCTGCTGCCTTGTCGAGCTCAAGTGTCGTGATGCCGGGAGCTATAAGTTCATGAAGCCTTTGATGGGCCAGAGCTACAAGCTCTCCTGCCTTTCTCATTTTATCCAGTTCTCGCTGAGATTTGATAACAATCATGTTTCCTCTTTTATGTCCTTACTTCATTTCATCAAGGATTTCCTGAGTCGTAACCTGGATGGGCTTCGTTCCGTCAAAATCCTTCAGGAGCCCTTCCCTGCGATAGTACTCTACAAGGGGGCTGGTTTGCTCGTCATAGGTTTTCAGGCGCTGAATGACTGTTTCCTCACGGTCATCGTCCCTTATGTACAAAGGCTTTCCGCATGCGTCGCAGATTCCTTCGACCTTTGGGAGGTTGTTTTCTATGTGGTAGGTTCTACCACACGTGCACATCCTTCTGCCTGACATTCTCTTAATAATAAGTTCATCCGGTACAAAGATGTTGGCCACAAGCTTAACGCCTGTGTGCTGTTTAGCCAGCATTTTTTCAAACATTTCAGCCTGTACGATGGTACGGGGGAAACCGTCCATAATAAAGCCGTTTTTGCAGTCCTCCTGCGCTAATCTTAACTCAACTATTCCTATTGTAACGTCATCCGGAACGAGCTTACCCGCATCGATAAAGCTTTTTGCCAATACACCTAGCGGGGTTCCTTCCTTTATGTTGGCTCTGAAAATATCGCCTGTAGAAATATGCGGTACTTTGAGTGCCATTGAAAGGTTTGCTGCCTGTGTTCCCTTCCCTGCTCCGGGAGGTCCTAATAAAATCATTCTCATAATGGCACGACCTTTTTTTATCTATTCTACCGTAATGCTAAACAAACATCATGGCACAAAAAGCGGATGGTACAACGATCATCCGCTTTAAGTACCACTATAATGTCTTGACTATTCAAGAAATCCTTTATAATGTCTCATCATCAGCTGGGATTCGATCTGCTTCATGGTATCGAGTGCAACACCGACCATAATGAGGAGGGATGTGCCGCCAAACCACATGTTCTTGACACCGGTGATCAACTCAAGCAAGCTTGGGAGTACGGTAACCAGAGCAAGGAAGAATGCGCCGAACCAGGTGATGCGGTTAAGTACCTTTGTGATGTAATCACTTGTAGGCTTACCGGGGCGAATGCCGGGGATGAACCCGCCGTTCTTTCGAATGTTGTTCGCAAGCTCTACCGGGTTAAATACCATAATGGTATAGAAGAAGGTAAAGAAGAGAACAAGCAAGGCCATGATGAGCATATACAAGGGGTTACTGTGGAAGTTAACCAGGGACAGCAGGAACTTGTTGGTCGTATTGGGAGCCAACAAACCGATGATGGTGGGGAAGAATGCCAGGATTGACATAGCGAAGATGATTGGAACAACGCCGGCGACATTTACCTTCATAGGAATGTGAGTGCTTTGGCCGCCGTACATTTTACGTCCTACAACGCGCTTTGCATACTGAACAGGAATCCTTCTTTCAGCCTGTGTCACATAGATAACAAACATAATTACCGCTACGAAAACCGCAGCAATCGCAATAACGATGAGAAGTCCTACAGCAAGCTGACCTTGATTTGCATAGCCCTTGACGATGTTGACAAGTGCGCTGAAAGCAGCAGGTCCTCTTGAAATAATGTTAACGAAAATGATGAGGGATATGCCGTTACCAATACCGTACTCGTTGATCTGCTCACCCAGCCACATAATGAAGGCTGTACCGGCTGTTAAGGCGAAGGTGATGGTGAGGTAAGAAAGTACGTTACGGTGGGTGATAGCACCAGAGAATCCAATATACATGAAGGTCGCTTCAACAAAACCTAAGACAACGGTTCCGTAACGAACCCACTGAGCCAGCTTCTTACGGCCTTCCTCGCCTTCCTTCTGCATTCTTTCGAGTGCAGGAATGGCGATGGTCAGAAGCTGCATGATAATGGATGCATTGATGTAGGGAGTGATCGACATCGCAAAAATACTTGCTTTCGTAAAGGCGCCGCCGCCGATGATATCCATGAAGCCAAAGAGACCACCCTGCTTGCCAACCATTTCGGCAAGTACAGACCCGCTCAAACCAGGAACCGGAATGTAGACACCTATACGATACACCAGAAGAAGAAGAAGCGTTGCAAGAATCTTCTTCCTCAAGTCGGCGATCTTCCAGGCACTCTTAAGTGGAGCGATTACACTCTCCATCTTATATCACCTCAGCCTTTCCTCCTAAAGCTTCGATCTTCTCGGATGCTGATTTGGTGAATCTCACAGCCTTTACAGTCAGCTTCTTGGTGAGATTTCCGTTTCCGAGAACAACTATACCATCGTTAATCTTGCTGATGACGCCTGTCTGTTTTAAGAGTTCTGCGTTAACCTCGGTTCCGTTTTCAAAACCTTCAAGGTCTGAAAGCTTAACCTCGGTGTATACCTTCTGGAATTCGAAGTTGTTGAAGCCTCTCTTGGGAATTCTTCTGAAAAGAGGCATCTGACCGCCTTCAAAGCCGGGTCTTACGCCGCCGCCTGCTCTGGCATTCTGGCCCTTGGAACCCTTACCTGCAGTCTTACCATTGCCTGAGCCATGGCCTCTGCCTTTACGCTTTGGAGCCTTTTTGGGTGCTCCAGGTTTTAATTCGAATAAATCCACTGGGTGCACCTCCTTTATATTTCTTCAACCTGTACTAAATGTGCTACTTTAGAAACCATACCGCGGATCTGGACGTTGTCCTTCTGTTCAACAACCTGACCCACCTTGCGAAGACCAAGAGCTGCTACTGTAGCCTTCTGATCTTCTTTGCACTTAATTGTACTCTTCTTCAGAGTAATTCTCAAATTGCCCATTGAAAGCTACCTCCTATCCTAGGATTTCGTCGACGCTCTTGCCTCTCAGCTTAGCAATCTGTTCAACAGTCTTCAGCTGGGAAAGACCAGCCATAGTTGCACGCACCATGTTGGTGGGGTTGTTGGAACCTAACGATTTGGTATAGATATCGTGAATGCCTGCAAGCTCCAATACCGCTCTGACAGGGCCGCCAGCGATAACGCCGGTACCTTCCTTAGCGGGCTTTAACAGAACCTTGCCTGCACCAAATATACCAAGAGCCTCGTGAGGAATGCTGGTTTCAACCTTAGGAATGTAGATGAGATTCTTTTTTGCATCTTCAATTCCCTTACGGATGGCGTCAGGAATTTCAGTTGCCTTTCCGCTGCCTACACCAACATGTCCGTTTTCGTCACCAATGACGACGAGAGCGCTGAATCTGAAGTTTCTACCGCCCTTAACAACCTTGGTAACACGGCCAATATTGACTACCTTTTCTTTAAGGTCCAGAGTTGTTGGATCAATTTTCTGCAATTTGTTCCCCTCCTTCTACTAAAGACTGAATCAGAAATCGAGACCGGCTTCTCTAGCGCCGTCTGCGAGTTCCTTGATTCTTCCGTGATAAAGGTAGCCGCCTCTATCGAAAACTACCTGCTTAATTCCTTTTTCAACTGCTTTTGCTCCGATAAGTTTGCCGACTTCCTTAGCGGCATCCTTGTTTCCGGTGTACTCAAGCTTTCCTTTGAGAGCCTCATCCAAAGAGGATGCTGCAACCAGAGTGGTGCTGCTTACATCGTCGATAATCTGAGCATAGATGTGCTTGGCGCTTCTGAATACGCAAAGACGAGGTCTTTCCGCGGTTCCAGTAATCTTCTTGCGCACACGATCATGCTTGCGAAGTCTGATTTGATTCTTGTCAATTGTTTTTATCATCGCACACTCCCTCCTCTCTCTTATTTCTTGCCCTTACCGCCGGTCTTACCTTCCTTACGGATGATGGTTTCACCGGTGTACTTGATACCCTTGCCCTTGTAGGGTTCAGGAGGACGCTTTTCGCGGATTTGTGCGGCTACCTCGCCGACAAGCTGCTTATTGGCACCCTTAACGATAATCTTATCCTGAGCAGGAACATCTATGGTAATGCCTGCGGGTTCTTCCATTTCAACAGGATGGGAATATCCAAGTGTGAGAATGAGCTTTTTACCTTGCTTCTGTGCTCTGAAACCAACACCGACGATGTCGAGGCTCTTTTCAAAGCCCTTGGTAACACCGTTAACCATGTTTGCGATCAGTGCACGTGTAAGACCATGAAGCGCTCTGTTGAGCTTCTCATCATTGGGTCTTGTGATAATAACGGCATTGCCTTCCTTTTGAATGCTCATATTCTTATGGAAGGTCTGGTTCAAGGTTCCCTTAGGTCCCTTAACGGTCACTTCCTGGCCGTTAACCTTGACGTCTACGCCTGCCGGAATCTCGACCGGCATTCTTCCTATACGTGACATATCTGCACCTCCAGTCCTTAGATTGAGAGTACCTTTTCAAGAAAGGCACTCTTTTCAGAACTACTTTCTATTGTCTCAATTTTTACCATACAAACGCAAGAACTTCTCCGCCGATGCCGAGCTTTCTAGCGTTTTTATCGGTCATAATCCCCTGTGATGTGGAAACAATGGCAACGCCAAGGCCGCCGAGAACCTTTGGAATTTCATCCTTTTCAGCGTAGACCCTCAAGCCTGGCTTACTGATTCTCTTGATGCCCGAAATGATATTCTTCTTGTTTTCAACATATTTAAGAGTGATTCTTACAATTCCCTGCTTCTTATCGTCTATCTCAACAAAGTCTTTGATATAACCCTCTTCGAGCAGGATCTTTGCAATCTGCTTCTTTAAGTTGGATGCAGGAATATCCACAGTCGGATGCTTGGAGCTTGCTGCATTCCTGATTCTTGTAAGCATATCTGCAATTACGTCGGTTGCATGCATTGTTACAGACCTCCTTTCGCTACTTTTACCAGCTTGCCTTCTTCACACCTGGTATCTGGCCCTTGTATGCTAAATCTCTGAAGCAAAGACGGCAGATGCCGAACTTCCTCATATAAGCGTGAGGTCTACCGCAGAGCTTGCAGCGATTGTAATACCTTGTTGAAAACTTCGGTGTTTGTTGCTGCTTGAGTATCATGGACTTCTTAGCCATATCGATTTACCTCCTTTAGCTCTTTGAGAACGGCATCCCGAGAAGAGTCAGCAGTTCTTTTGCTTCTTCATCAGTCTGGGCTGTCGTAACAAATGTGATATCGTATCCGCGAGTCTTTTCAACCTTTTCGATATCGATTTCAGGGAAGATGAGCTGTTCCTTGACGCCCATGGAGAAGTTTCCACGTCCGTCGAAGGCGTTAGCGCTGATTCCTCTGAAGTCTCTGACTCTGGGAAGAGCAACGTTGAAGAGTTTGTCTACGAATTCATACATTCTGGATCCGCGAAGCGTCACCTTACAACCGATGTTCATGCCTTCACGAAGCTTAAATGCTGCAACGGATTTCTTAGCCTTTGTAACAACCACCTTTTGTCCGGTGATTGCTGCCATTTCGTTAGCCGCACTCTCAATGGCCTTGGGGTTTTCCTTAACATCCCCTACACCCGTATTGAGAACCACTTTTACAAGCTTGGGTATCTGCATGGGGCTTTTATAATTGAACTTCGCCTGCAG
>JAOABT010000577.1 GCA_026418215.1 Clostridia bacterium
AGATGTGTATAAGAGACAGATCCAGGATCAGGCTGATATTGCCGTCACCTAAAAGCGTGCATCCCGCAATGCCCTTAATGTTTTGAACCTTTTTGATATATTGAGGCAGAGCCTTGACCACAACCTGCTGCTGACCTATAAGACCATCGGTAAAGAGGCAGAGACATTTTTCCTCCTGCTCGACCATAATGACAATGCCTTCCGTGAATTTTTCTATGGAGGTATCCACCTTGAAGATGCGATGCAGCCTCACTATGGGGAAACACTGGCCCCTGACCATGATCATTTCGTTTCCGTCGGGGTCGACGAGAACATCCCTCTCCTTTGGGCGGAAGGATTCCTTGATAGCTGTTGTAGGCAGCGTGTAGCGAGCCTGACCGACCTTGATGTTCATGCCATCGATGATGGCCATGGTCAGCGGAATTCTGATGGTAATGATTGTACCCTTACCCGGTGTGCTTTCGATGAGCACATTCCCGCCAATCTGTTTGATATTGGACGTCACGACATCCATCCCAACACCGCGGCCGGAAAACTCAGAGATATCTTCCTTTGTTGAAAAGCCGGGAAGGAAGATAAGGTTATATATTTCTTTTTCGGACAGCTCAGCGTTTTCTTCGATAAGACCGTTCTGACGGGCTTTTTTGAGTATTTTCTCCTTGTTGAGACCGCGTCCGTCATCCTTGACAAGCACATGCACTTCGTTGCCGGCGTTCTTGGCTTCGAGCGTAATGGTTCCCTGTTCAGGCTTACCGCTCTTCAAACGTTCCTCATTGCTTTCTATACCATGATCGGCGGCGTTTCGGATGAGATGCATTAAAGGATCTGAGATGTGCTCGATAATATTCTTGTCTACCTCGGTTTCTTCACCCGACATGACAAGCTGGATGTTCTTATTGAGCTTCTTGCCCATATCCCTGACCAAGCGTAGCATCTTATGGAAGGTCGTGGACAGCGGAACCATGCGCACCGCCATGACCATATCCTGAATCTCGCTTGTGATTTTTCTAAGCTGTCTGGCTGACTTTACAAAATTGTCAAGCTGAAGCCCCTTTAAATCCGGGTTCTGGGTAACCATCGCTTCTGTTATAACAAGTTCGCCTATAAGATCCATTAGCTTGTCTAACTTTGATACATTTACACTAATAATATTTTGATACAAACTTGTCGTCTGCCTGTTTCTATCTTCTT
>JAOABT010000671.1 GCA_026418215.1 Clostridia bacterium
GCTGTTGTTGTACTGGGTGCAGAACCTGGGGTTGCCTGCAATCTCGAAGGGGCTTTCCATGGTTCTGAACGGGGCCACCAGATCGACCATCCAGTAAGCAGTTTCACAGAGCCGTTTCGCGAGCTCGGCGTTCTTCACCTCTTTAGCAGCCTTGAACATGGCGCTGGTTGCCATCATGCAGGCATGCTTGAACACGCCGCCGTTTTCTCGGTCGCCGGGGAAGTAATGATCGGTGGCACTGATGCGCGTAATGGGGCCAAGGTCTGAGGGAGACACAAGCTTCAGACCGTAAGGTGTTCTTAAGGCTCTATCCATGACATCAAGCATTTTTTCAATCTGTTCGTCGCAGGCTACATCAGAAAGGATCGACCAGTTGAAGGAATTCAGGAAGAAAACGCCGTCAATTTCGGGATCAATGGAGAAGCCGTCGCCCTTGGCGCCCAGGTAGGTGTATTTGCCGTCCTTGTAGCGGTTGATGAGGACACGGGCGAAGAAATCCTCTTTCCAGGCATGTTTCTGGAGGTTATCATTCAATTTTGCGCTTAAGCCAAGAAGCTCCTGTCTGTAGACAGAATCTCCTCTTTCATTGGCAAGGTAGGCCGTTTCATCGAGAGCCAGCTTTAAAAGAAAGGCATTCATAACGCTTTCCGAATAGTCGCTTTCGAAGGGATCGCCCATTTTTCCGCCCTTTTCGAGCTGTTCTTTGTAGCGCTTTTCCTTGGTGGGGCCGTCGATAAAGTTGTCGTCAACCTTGAGGCAGTCATTCCAGTCGGCGCTGTCAATGAGCGGCATTCCATGCTTTCCAACCGAAATTTGAGACGAATAGCGCAGGATGGCTTTGAGGGTCTCATAGACGGGACGTGTGGCTTTTCCTTGAGTACCGGCGATTGTGACTTCCTCGTCCAAAAATCCAAGATCACCAGTCAGATTGATGTAGCGATAGGTGGCCTGGATGAGCCAAAGGGCATCATCGGACCATTTGCCGGCCTCCTTGCCCTCCCAGAAAAAGTTATGGTAAGCATAGCCGAATTTAAAGACCATGCTGCACCATTCCTTCAAAAGCTGCTTGACGAAATCCTGCATGCCCATGGCTACAAAATAATACATGGAGGCAAAGATATCCTGAATCTCGCGGAAGCCCAGCTCCCGGTAGCCCTTCTGCGTCTGACAGAACGAACGCGAGACGAAGGTCTGGTAAAGCACCTGGAACGGAAGGTTTTTGTTGAAATAAGTATTCATGACCTCATTGGAGGATTTAAGCTGTATGAAGCTCGCATACCGATCGAGGAAGCTCAGGTTCTCATTAAAGGCCTGCTCCACAGCGCCTGCCTGGCTGAACTTAGATGCAAGTGCCTGTATCTCGGATGCAAAGCTTTGGCTGTACTGATAATCAGGATTGGTTTTTTCTGATACAAGCCCCGTAAAGCTGTCAATCAGGACCGTTTCCCCACCAGGGGCGTCAAAATCGGCAGCCACG
>JAOABT010000012.1 GCA_026418215.1 Clostridia bacterium
GTGCAGAGCTATGGACTCAAGGATTATTTCATTCATATCCTGGGCCAGAAGGGTAACGCAGCCGAGTGCAAGGCCCATTTGGCACACAAGCTCAAGGAGCTTACCGACTGCAAGCCCGGCGAGGTTTTGTTTATCGGAGACACCGTTCATGATTATGAGGTTGCCAAAGAAGCAGGCTTCGACTGTGCTTTAGTGGCCAATGGCCACTGCAGCCGATCAAGGCTGGAAGCCACGGGAGCGCCCGTCTATGGGAATCTGACCGAGCTTTACGAGGCTGTTTTTAAGTAAGGGGACAAGCGATGAAAAATATTGATTTGCGTAGTGATACAGTAACCTGGCCTACAGAGGAAATGAGGCAGGCCATGCTGAAGGCCGAGGTCGGAGATGACGTCTACGGCGATGATCCAACGGTTAATCACCTTCAGGAGATGGCGGCCCACAGACTGGGCAAGGAGGCTGCCCTGTTCGTTCCTACCGGCACCATGGGGAACCAGCTTGCCGTCTTTACCCACATCAATCGCGGTGATGAAGTGATTATCGCAGAGGACAACCATATTGTAGTGCACGAGGCAGGGGGCGCGGCGGTGATTGCCGGTGCGAACATGCGTTGTCTGCCTGCCGACAAGGGCATGGTCAATCTTAAGGCAGTTGAAAAAACCATTCGCTTCGGTGAGGACATCCATGAACCCAAAACAGGGTTGATTTGTACTGAAAACGCCCACTCTACAGGCGTCGTCCATCCGCTTTCCTATATGAAAGAGCTTTATGATTTGGCTAAAAAGAACAATATCCCCGTACATCTGGATGGTGCCAGGATATTCAATGCGGCTTCCTATCTCAAGGTCGATGCCGCAGAAATAGCCCAATATGCAGATTCCATCATGTTCTGCCTTTCAAAAGGGCTTTGCGCACCCGTAGGGTCCATGTTAGTGGGGTCACGTCAGTTTATCGACGCGGCTCGAAGAAAAAGGAAGCTCTTGGGCGGCGGCATGCGCCAGGTAGGGATTCTCGCCGAGGCAGGCCTTATCGCCTTGAACAATATGACACTGCGAGTTCATGTGGACCATTTAAATGCTAAATACCTGGCAAGCCGCCTCGCGGAAATACCGTCACTCGAGGTTTTTGAAGAGGATGTCCATATTAACATGGTTTTTTTCAGAATCAATAAGCCTCATAACGGGGATGATTTAGCCGAAGCGCTCAAGAAGCAAGGAATTTTGGTTAACCCCTCTCATGAAGGACTCATGCGCCTTGTAACTCATTATTATATCGGCAGGGAGCAGATTGATCAGACCGTTGAAGCCTTTAAGGCCGTTTTATAAAAGGATGTAAATAGGAGAGAGAACATCATGAATAGGGTTAAAGAGTTTCTCTACATTAACCTTGGCTTATTCTTGGTCGCTGCGGGCATCCACTTTTTCAAGGTACCGAACCACTTCGCAACAGGAGGTGTCAGCGGTCTTGCCATTGTGGCGGACCACTTCTTCCCCAACCTAAGTGTCGGACCTCTCATGATGATCATCAACGTTGCCTTTCTTGTTCTGGGGCTTTTATTGATCGGTGTTGAATTCACAGGTAAAACGGCTTATTCGAGTATTGTGCTGTCGGGGATGGTCTGGCTTTTGGACTATCTCTTACCGCTAAAGGCTCCCATGACACCGGACACGCTTCTGGAGCTGATCTTTTCCATCATTCTTCCTGCCGTTGGATCGGCTATTGTTTTCAATATGAACGCCTCAACGGGTGGAACCGACATCGTTGCAAAGATTTTGAACAAATACACAGACCTCGACATCGGCAAGGCCTTGTTAAGCTCAGACTTCATCATTACCATTCTAGCAGGTGTCGTGTTTGGTGTGCGCATAGGCATGTACTCGGTGCTGGGCCTCATCATGAAAGGATTCCTGATTGATACCGTGCTGGAGGGCGTTAATTTAAAGAAGCAAATGGTTATCGTCAGCAGTAATCCTGACCCCATCAAAGCTTACATCATCGAGCACATCAAACGCGGAGCCACGGTCTACACGGCCTTTGGCGCCTACACGAACGAGGAAAAGCACGTCATTACCTCGGTGATGAGTCGAAAACAGGCTCTTGATCTTAGGAATTATATCCGACAGGTAGATAAAAACGCCTTCATTACGATTACCAACACGTCAGAAATCATCGGCAAGGGCTTCAGAAGCCTATAAGGCTATATTTTGAAGCCTAGAACCCATATATCGAGAAAACATGGTAAACAAACATATGTTTTTTTATGAAATACTGTGGTATACTTAAAAAAGAACGTATGTTTGGAGGGGCCATGAAACTGCTCGAAAAGCTTCAAATCCTTGCTGATTCAGCCAAATACGATGTTTCCTGCTCGTCGAGCGGAAGTAATCGCGCCAATAAAAAGGGACAAGTCGGAAACGCTGCTGTTGCGGGCATCTGCCACAGCTGGGCCGACGATGGCCGCTGTATTTCCCTTCTCAAGGTTCTTTTTTCCAACTGCTGTATTTATGATTGCAAATACTGTGCCAACCGCATCACCAATGATGTGCCGAGAGCCAGCTTTACCCCGGATGAGCTCTGCGAGCTAACCATAGAGTTTTACCGCAGGAATTACATTGAAGGGCTGTTTTTAAGCTCGGCTGTTCTGAAAAGCCCCGACTATACCATGGAGCTTATGATCAAGGCCCTAAAGAAGCTGCGCTACGAATACAAATTCAATGGTTACATTCATATAAAGTCTATCCCTGGCGCGGATTTGCGCCTCGTCAATGAAGCAGGCCTTCTGGCAGACCGTATGAGCATTAACATTGAGCTGCCATCGGTTCAGGGCCTTAAGCTCTTGGCACCTCAAAAGGAGCCGGAGGCTATCTTAAAGCCCATGAGCTTTGTAAAAGAGCAAATCCACGGTGCCAACGAGCTCACGATTTACCGAAAAAAACAGATATTTGTGCCAGCAGGCCAAACTACCCAGCTCATTGTGGGCGCTACCCGTGACAGTGATCTCACCATTCTGAACCTCACACAGGAGCTTTATGACAAATACAAGCTCAAACGTGTCTATTACTCGGCTTATGTACCGGTCAACGTGCATAAAGACCTGCCTGCGCTTAACACAAGCCCTCCGCTTCTTCGGGAGCATCGCATCTATCAGGCCGACTGGCTTTTGAGGTTTTATGGCTTTAACGCAAAAGAGCTTCTAAACGAGGGCCATTCGAGCTTTGATATCCGCGTTGACCCCAAGTGCGACTGGGCGCTTCGGAATATAGACCAATTCCCCGTTGAGATCAACAAGGCTCCTCTGGAAATGCTGCTGCGTGTTCCCGGCATCGGCTACAAAATGGCCGAACGCATTGTAAGGGCCAGAAGAATAGGCCCGTTGACTTATGAAGACCTAAAGCTCATGCGGGTTGTGCTAAAAAGAGCAAGGTTTTTCATCACCTGCAGCGGCAAATACTATGGGGGAGTGGACCTTGATTCAACCGACCTGTACCCGATTCTTGCCGAAGATCAGGACAACAAGAGCCTCTACGGTCAAATCTCAATGTTCGGCTAGATAAAGGAGTTTTTCATGATTTATCTTACTGATGGAAGCTTTGAGGGTATACTGACAGCTGTTTTTGAGGCATATGCGAACAAGGTGGAGCCTGAAGCCATCATTTCCAAGGATGTGTTTCAAACCTCGCTCTTGTCTGAGGTTAAGGAAGTGGACACCGATATTGAGAAGTCTGACCGTGTGTATAAGGCCATTGTTGAGAAGATAGCTGAGGAAGCGATGGAAACCCTGTATCGTGCCTATCTGACCGAGGACCCGGATGTCGGCACCTATATTTACAGATATATCAAGATCGGTTTGAAGATAGGCCGTAAGACAGTTTCCTACCTACAAAATCCGGATATTCTCAAGGTTCATGACCTCAGCCATAAGGTTATCGCCGAGATGCATCTTTTTTTGGGAATTCTGAGATTTAAGAAACTCAAGAACGGCATATTTTATGCTCATATCGAGCCTGATAACAACATCACCATGCTTATCTCAAGCCATTTTGTGGATAGACTTTCGGATCAGCCCTGGATCATTCACGATGCCAGGCGAGATGTTTATGCACTTTACGATACCAATCAGGTTGTGTTTTCAAGAGAACACATCGCCATTCCTGAAGACGGGCTGGATGAGCAGTTTGAGCTTTTATGGAAGCGCTATTTTAAGACGATTGCCATTGAAAGCCGTAAGAATCTCCGAGCGCAGAAGCAATTTATGCCAAGGCGTTATTGGAAGAACCTCGTTGAGAAACAAGGCTAAAGAAGTTGTATTCATTAAAGCCCGGACTTCTCTAGTTAGGTATTGACAAGGACAAACGTCAAAAGCCGCTGCCATTTCCTGAAAGCTTGTCTACAAGCAAATTTCGTATTTGTTAACAGTTAGTTCATATTGAGTGGCATATCGGGGTATGCTATAATTAAATCAACGAAAGCAATCCTGAGTTGTTCGAGATCCCATAAATTGAACCTGCTATTGTTGACGAGGGGGCCTGAAAAACTTTTGGGTATGTAGCACAGGCCACAAGCTAATTCCGACATAGGGCTTCAAGCCCTATGCAACGGCAGTGGAAGTGTGAAGTACTCAATAGGGCACCCACCTGGTGAGTGCCAGGTGTCATAAATGGGTAACGGCATCTTGGGGAAAAGGCTGTTCAGCAATGAACAGCCTTTTATTGTCAAGTTTTTACCTACATATTATAGACAGATCCGTTCTTGTAAGAAAAGCGCTTTCTCCCGTTCAAAAACGAGTGAGCTGCAACGGAGTGAAGAAGATAAAAGGCTTAATACCAGGCAGTAGCCATTAAACCTCGTTGACCAGCTCCAGTATTTTTTCCACGACGATATCGGGTTTACTTAAGTGAATATGCTCACCCGAGCTTTCAATTTCGGTAAAGGTGGCTTTAGGAGACAATTTCATGTAATCTGCGATTAGCTCATGGTGAAGCCTTCCAAGCTGCCTCGCAGCGTATTCTGTCATACCATTTCGCATCCATTCCCGGATAAGAGATTCATTGGCAGGAGAGAGCAGCTTAAGCGGAATGGGAGGAAAGGTGGTTTCCTGAAGAGCTGCAAGGCTTTTCTCCAAATCCGCCCATTCTTTCTCCATGGTTTCATAATTCTCGCTTCTTGAAAAGAATTCAATGATCTCTTTTTTAAAGCGCTTGTCCAGATGATAACCCTTGTAGGGCGAGAACACCCTGAAATAGCCTCGCTTTGCGAGCTGCTTCTTTTGAATCGTGAGCTCAAGGGTGCTTTTACAATCCTCGTTGTCATTAACGGTTTGGCACCATAACTCATATTGCATGGGCAGAGGGTCTATGAACAGCGCAGCAGCTGTATTTTGAGGTCTTGTTGAAGCATAATGCTGGGCATAAACAGCTCCGGTTCCGTTGGCAACGAGAATGATAGGGCGTTTGATGCGTTCGAATTTTATTATCAGATCAATAATCTCGGAAACATCGGGAGCTATGGGTGAGGCTTCGGAAGGGCCGCTCCAATTGTATCCGGGGCGGTCAAAGGTAATGATGCGGTATTGAAGTCCGACCTCATTTTGGATGGGCCACCATTCAGCCTGGGAGCTTCCGACGGCATTGATGACCACAATGGCAGGCTCACCCTTGCCTTTAACGCGGTAAAAAATTTTTTTACCGTTTGAATCAACGAATTTTCCTTCTGAAGAGGGGGTTGAAAACCATTTGACATTGATCCTGACATTCATAAAGATAAACAAAAGTAATAAAGCATATAGAATCAGAGCAACAACGACAAAATAGAGAATATAAACCATGGCTCACTCCCCTAAAGACAGTATGGAAGCATGCATTAAAAGGCGTTTCATCAAACCAGATACTTCCATGCTAACATATGGAACTTAGGGGTTCAAGACATATTCACGGAAGCTAAGGCCTTAAGAGCTCACGTATGGTGTTTTCCAGGAATTCGATTCTGCCCTCGAGCTCTCGGATGCGCTCATTCAGTATTTCCTTGTTCTCGTTTCCCTTTTCGGGCTTGTGGGCGGCGAGCGCCTTCATATCAAACGGAAAGCGCAGCCCATTGCCGAAAAGCATGGGTACATGGTCGCAAAGGAAGGCGCGATCTTCCTTGTGATTGGACTGGAATTTGCACTTAAGGGGAATATCCCTGCCGGTGAGATCGATCTTGGTCTCCTCTGCAACACCGGAGCAATCCTGCTTTATGCGGGAGAGAATATAGTGGTTTTTAAGAGACCGGATGACATAGGGTTGATTGTTAACGATCATAAGACTATCGTGGCCCTGGCCGGTGGAGGCTGAAAAAACCTCCATACCCTTGGAGAACTTGTTGAGTACAGGATCAAATTTAAAGCTGTCTCTTATACACATCTCCG
>JAOABT010000106.1 GCA_026418215.1 Clostridia bacterium
AGCGTACAGAGCGGAGACAGCACCTACACGAACGTCTCGGCTAACGTCACTGCAAGAACCGAACAATGGGCGGAGCTTTCCGGTGATTTCTCGCTGGCCACTACCCCAACCGTATTGAGGGCTTATATTGAAACGGCGAATCAGCCTACCGCACCTGTTACCTTCCTCGTGGATGACTTCGTTCTTTCCTATGTTGGCCCGTTGGCACCACCGAAACCGATTCAAGATTTGATCCCGCTTAAAGATGTGTATGCCAATGATTTCCTGATCGGCGCAGCGGTTGGCGACCCGGAGTTTTCAGGCATGCGCCTCGATTTTCTCAAAAAGCATTTCAATTCGGTAACCGCTGAGAACGCAATGAAGCCGGACGGCGCCTATAACACACAGAGACAGTTCGACTTCACCGCAGAGGATGCGCTTGTCCAGAAAATCGAAGATGCGGGAATGAAGCTGCATGGTCACGTGCTTGTATGGCATTCGCAAATGCCAACTTGGCTCAGCACAAAAGATGATGGTACGCCGCTTCCGGCTGACCAGGCTCTTGCCAACCTTACTACCCATATCGAGACCGTCATGGAGCATTTCGGCAACAAGGTCATTTCCTGGGATGTAGCTAACGAAGTCATGAGTGACGGCATCGCTGACCCCAGCGATTACAAGAAGGCGCTTCGCAACTCGCCATGGAAGGCTGCCCTTGGAGACGATTATGTCTATACGGCCTTCGCCATTGCCAGAGGGGTTCTGGACCGTCATCCGGAATGGGATATTAAGCTGTATTACAACGATTATAACGACGATAACCAGAACAAAGCGACCGCCATCTACAATATGGTGAAAGATATCAACGATCGTTATGCTGCCAGCCACAATGGCAAGAGACTGATTGACGGAATCGGCATGCAGGCACACTACAATCTTAACACCAAGCCCGAGAACGTTGAGGCTTCTTTGAACAAATTCATATCGCTCGGCGTAGAAGTCAGTGTTTCCGAGCTTGACATTACGGCAGGCAGCAACTCAACGATTTCCGAAGAGGATGCCATCAAACAAGGCTACCTGTATGCAAGACTGTTCGAGATCTATAAGGCTCACGCAGACAAAATCGCTCGGGTGACCTTATGGGGCCTTGATGACGCTCAAAGCTGGAGAAAAACAAATCCACCGCTCCCTTTTGATACGGAAATGCAAGCCAAACCGGCTTACTACGCGATCATCGATCCTGCCAAATTTATTGCGGAGCACCCACCTGCTTCCGCAGTTACTCTTGAAAGCTCCGCAGCCTATGGTACCCCGGTGATTGACGGAGAAGCGGATAGCGTCTGGAATTCAACGGCTGAAATGCCGATCAACCGTTTCCAGACCGCATCGTCAGGAGCGACAGGTGTAGCCAAAGCGCTATGGGACCCAAACAACCTGTACGTCCTGATCCAGGTTAACGATCAACAGCTTGACAAAGCAAGCGCAAACCCCTGGGAGCAAGATTCTGTTGAAATATTCCTGGATCAAAACAATGACAAGTCAGCGGGTTACCAAAGCGACGATGGTCAATACAGGGTAAATTATGACAACGAGACTTCCTTTAACCCCGCAAGCATTGCAGAAGGCTTCGAATCCCAAACCAAGGTAACCGACACCGGCTACACCGTAGAATTGAAGATTCCTCTGAAGCACGTCACACCTGCGGGTGGGAAAACGCTTGGTTTCGATGCTCAAATCAATGATGCCAGAGCCGGTTCCCGTCAAAGCGTGGCTGCCTGGAACGATATGACAGGTCAAGGCTATCAGGATATGTCCGTTCTCGGCAACTTGAACCTGGCGAATGAAACACCGACCGCCATTTTCGGAACTCCCGAACTCGGGTCAAACGACCCACTGTGGGCCTTGACAATGGAGCATCTCATCAACAAAAGCACTGTGCCCGACGACCCCAGACCCCATTCCACGGGCACAGCCAGAATCCTTTGGGACCACGACTACCTGTATGCCCGCGTAGTTGTGGAGGACAGCAATTTATATCGGGGAGCCGGTGGAGATTACCAGTACGACAGCCTGGAGTTTTATGTCGGCAGCGGATCCGGAGGCTCAAACCAATGGCGTGTCAGCGCGACGGGCGTATTTTCAGGGCAATCCGCACCTGGCAGAGCGGCGTGGACCCAGATCACGGATACAGGATATATCGTGGAGATGAGAATACCCAAAGGAACCTTGACCTTGCAGGAAGGCAAGCTTACCTTTGAGGTCTATATCAATAACTCGACGGAAAAGGGCGGGGATCGCTATGAAGTCGTTTCCGCTTTCGGAGTTCCGGACGCGGGTTATTCCAGCGATGCATCATTTATAGACAGCCTGCAGCTCTCTTCAGCCAATGAAGTGGACACCAGATTCTCCATCACCGCCACGGCGGGACCTGGCGGTAACATAACTCCGAACCCACCAGGCGATGTTCTGAGACTAGCTAAGGGCTCAAGCAAACAATTTACGTTTACCCCCGATCACGGCAAAATTGTGGATACCGTGACGGTAGACGGCGTGGCCGTGACTCTATCTGCTGGCACTTATACCTTTTTACATGTTGAGGCTAACCATACCATTCACGTGACATTCAAAAACGATCCGGACGCGGAGCGGCTTCCCTTTATCGTATGGAATGACAACTTCGCCCGTGGCGAGTACACGACGGCTGTCATCATTGACTTAGGCGATGGGAAGGTGGCGTTAGGCTCCGAGCTCAAACCAGGCATGTTCACCGTCTCGGCTAGGAACACGACCCTGAACGGCGACTCGGTGACCTTTGAAGGGACGCGCAAGATCACAAGGGTATACGCCAACAACGAACCAAAGGTACGCGGCTATCTGGGGGCGGTAAGCCATTCACCGGATTATCGGGAAGGACTGGCAAGCGGCCGTTACATCGTAGTTGAGTTTGAGTTTTATTCAGAGAGCGGCGGCAATATAACGCTGGATGGCAACAGTAACTCGACTAAGCAGGTTTACAACATCGTCCAGAACGACGGGATCGCACTGACAGATGGGAGTTCGCTTCGCAAAGTGGTTTTTGAACAGGAAAAAGTTGTGAATCCGATCCTTGACAAGTTTACAACACCCACGGGCGACTCGGTCAATCGCGCGCTCTACCTTCACAAGGATGAAAGTGGTAATGTGGTGCAACGATTGCCGCTGTATGTCTATACCCACGGCATGTCACGCGGCGGCACAAACGCGGCAGCAGACCCCAAAGCAGCCATGAAATCCGCTAACGGCTCGGTTGCTCTCATGAAAAAAATGGAAGGGAATCCCGAAAAATACGCCAGCCATATCCTGAATATTTCCTATAATGGCGTATCTACTCCCTCTACAGCCAATGTTAAGAAAGTTATAGACGACCTAGTTGCCAGCGGCGCAGTAGACCCTAACCGTATTTACGCTGCGGGCTTCTCATGGGGCGGCCAGTATACGAACACCTTAGTTAACGCCTACCCCGGCTTCTTCGCGGCCGCCGCCTTCTTCGGC
>JAOABT010000133.1 GCA_026418215.1 Clostridia bacterium
AGATGTGTATAAGAGACAGAAGGTAGGCTGTGACTGTGACCGCTTCATTGAAGTGTGGAACAATGTCTTCACACAGTTCGACCGCCAGGAGGACGGAAGCTATCTGGAGCTTGCCAGCAAGAACATCGATACCGGTATGGGTCTTGAAAGATTGGCTTGCGTCATGCAGGGCGTAGACAATATTTTCGAGGTTGATGCTATCCGTGCCATTCTCGACCATGTCTGCAAGGTTACAAAGGTTGCTTATGGGGTCGAATACAAGAAGGATGTTTCCATCCGCGTTATAACAGACCATTCCAGAAGCGTCACCATGATGGTATCAGACGGCATTCTTCCTTCAAACGAAGGCCGAGGCTATGTTTTAAGAAGGCTTCTAAGAAGAGCGGCACGCCATGGCCGTCTCCTAGGTATGAAGCGCACCTTCCTGGCTGAAATTGCCGACACTGTCATCGCTTGCTTTGGGGAGGCTTATCCCAATCTTAAGGAAAAGCAGGACTACATCAAGAAGGTTATCAGCCTTGAGGAAGAGCGTTTTTATGCCACCGTTGACCAGGGCATGCTGATTCTTGAGGACTACATGAGTCAGGCTAAGTCCAACGGCTCCAACCAGCTGACAGGCGAAATGGTCTTTAAGCTCCATGACACCTATGGCTTCCCGCTGGATTTAACCCGCGAAATCGCTCTCGAGAACAATCTTACCATCGACGAAGTCGGCTTCCAGAGTGAGATGAAGGCTCAGAAGACTAAGGCTCGCGAGGCTCACAAGAGCAGAGAAGGCTCGGCCTGGGAAAAAGATCTCTTTGCCAATACCGATAAATCTGTAACCACAAAGTTTGTAGGTTATTCGGAATATACCTCCGCAGCCACCGTTCAATATATTATCTTGGACGACGAGCTTTCTGACGGGGCCCAGCAGGATGACGAAGTGACGCTGGTGCTCGATGAGACGCCTTTCTATGCTGAAAGCGGCGGTCAGGCAGGCGACACCGGTGTTCTTTACAACAACAACTTCAAAATGGAAGTAACCTCCTGCAGAAAAACAGCCGACGGCAAGTACCTGCATAGCGGCAAGGTGATTTCAGGCGGTATTCAGGTCGGCGATAAGCTCACGGCTCAAATTGATGTTGAGAAGCGACTGGCAACGGCCAGAAACCATACCGTGACACACTTGCTCCATAAAGCCCTCAAGAATACCTTGGGCGAGCACGTCAATCAGGCCGGTTCCTTAGTAACCCCTGAAAGGCTTCGTTTTGACTTTACCCATTTCTCATCCATTACACCTGAACAACTCGAAACCATTGAGGATGAGGTAAACGCGAAGATACTTGAAAACCTCAAGGTGGATATTCGAGAAATGCCTGTTGATGAAGCTAAGAAGGAAGGCGCTATGGCATTGTTCGGTGAAAAATACGGCGATGTTGTGCGTGTGGTCAAAGCAGGGGATTACAGCAAGGAGCTCTGTGGCGGTACACACCTTAAATCTACTGGCGAAGCCGGCTTGATTAAAATTCTCGGCGAAAGCGGCATTTCTGCAGGTGTTAGAAGAATAGAGGCTTTGACCGGCTTCAATGCCTTAGGCTATTACAAAAACCGTGACAGACTACTCAAAACCGCTGCTGATACAGCGAAGTCTACAACCGATGATATTGTGAAGAAGATAGAAGGCCTTTATGACGAAGTCAAGGGTGCCAGAAAAGAGCTTGAAGAAGCCAATGCAAAGCTTATCAAGAACCTGTCTCTTATACA
>JAOABT010000194.1 GCA_026418215.1 Clostridia bacterium
TTTCAGTGGAGCCTTATGCAAAGCTGCTGCATGAAACTCTAATAAAGGCCTTGAGAAAGATAAACCAAAATCAAACCGCCTTACAGCCCTATCACGACATTTCCGAGAGATTCTACCATGAGCTTGGCGTCAAGCTGGGCCCATCCATTAGAAGTCTTCACAAGGACATTCTTCAAAGCCTTAACCATGTTGGAACCAACATCACAGCCGTTAAGAGCGAGCTCATGGAAAAGGCCTGCGAGGGTGCCTTTTTCTGTGATTATGAAATCTTCAAGCACCTCTACCGACTGGAGGTCCGGTCTGCGGAACGTGGCGCAAATAGCGTTCTGATTTGCCTCGTTACAATGAGCAGCTATCACAACGCAATGCCTTCAAAGGAAATACTCAACGAAGCGATGGCAATATTGAAGGATTGCATTTTATCCAGTCTCCGGAAAGGGGATGTGGTGGCTCGTTTCAGCCCTGCACAGTACATTTTGATGATCAATCATACCAAGGTCAGTGTTGAAAAGATTGTGAAGCGCGCTGTTGAAAGGTTTAAGAACGCATACAACAGCACTTTTCTTAAGGTATCCATCACAACTGAGCCCAAAGTTGCCATTTTACCAGTTCACGTGGATAAAGGACAATAGAAGGGATATATAAATGATTGAGAATAGCCCTCAGGGGCTATTTTTTATGCGTGCAGAGTGCCCTGTATGCTTCCGCGTGACTTATTTGTGACTGTACCGCTTTATGATTGATATGTTCTTCATTTACCAGTCATCTTAGGGCTTAGCCTTATATAAACATAGTATCAGTGTTCCTAGGAATATTTTGAGGAGGTAAAACGAATGGATTCTGTCGACAAAAAGAGAATACCAAAGCTAAAAGTTAAGCGACTCTTAAGCTTAACGCTCGTCTTCTTCATGCTGGTTGGCATGACGCTGTCAAACGCCGTGACCATACCAAACCTACCCAGCCCTTATCAGTATACCTATACGGGAGGAGGTAACGATGGGTATCAGATCAATTTCACCTACAATGGTGATAAGGATCACAGCAAGGCGAGGAAATTTGACATCAGCAATAGCTTCGCAGCCTTTTGCGGAGACTTGAAGCACGGCATTACAACGTCAAATAACGCCTACCGCATGGTACCGCTGGAATTTATCCCGGAGACATTAAAGGACCTTGATTTAAGCAGTGCCGATACGCTAAAGGTTCGGGCTATTTTATACAATGTCCTGATTGCTAATGGTAACGGTCTTGATCAATTTGATGCGGCTAAGCTCACCGCCGCGTTTAACGGATCAACGCTTAAGAATTCATTGGGCGCTATCGAAGGTACTCTTTCACCCGAGTCCGTCATCACCGGCATTCAAGCGGCTATTTGGAGTCTTGTTGGTACGAATGTATCCATTGAGAATGGAACAACCCAGGATTACGAGCATAAGGACGAGTACCTTGGAGTTCCTTACGGTCATAAACACTGGCACCGATTCCCCGGGGAACGCAACGCCAATCGTATCTTCCAGTATCTCAAAGACTTGGCTCCGATGGCTGAAAAGGTAGATCAAGCCAGTGCCCAATTGAGAATAGGTGATATTGAAAGCTACGCCGACGGAACAACCAATGCAACAGTGAAGGTATTCTATACCTTGACGGGTAAGAATTATGATCAGACCCCCATTGCATGGACGATATCAGGCATTCCTGCAGGCGCAGTCCGTTCTGTAGAGGACGCTAATCTTACTGTCTCTTATACACATCTCCGAG
>JAOABT010000210.1 GCA_026418215.1 Clostridia bacterium
CTGGGTATGGGGCGGAGGCTGGCTTGCAACCCTCGGTAAGAATTTTGGTATAGGCCACGGTGTTGTTGACTTTGCCGGATCGGCCGTAGTTCACTCGATGGGAGGCATGCTGGCCCTGGCCGGTGCCATCGTCATCGGGCCAAGAATCGGGAAATTCAAGAAGGATGGCACGGCTAGAGCCTTTCCCGGCCACAATATCCCCATGGCCATCATCGGTACCATTATTCTCTTTTTCTGCTGGTTTGCCTTTAATGCCGGTTCCACTTTGAATGCGGCGGATTTCAGGCTTTCTGTCGTAGCGACCAATACCATGATCGCTGGTGCTGTAGGGGGATTGGTAGCCATGTTCTATATGTGGATTAAGTACGGCAAGCCTGATCCCTCCATGACAGCCAACGGCGCCTTGGCGGGTCTTGTGGCCATTACGGCTCCCTGCGCTTTCGTCAATGGCATCTCATCCTTCATTATAGGCTTTATTGCAGCCATTCTGGTATGTGTTTCCGTACCCTTTGTTGAAAACAAGCTGAAACTGGATGACCCGGTTGGTGCTATTTCGGTTCACTGTGTCAATGGTCTTTGGGGTGTCATCGCGCTGGGCTTATTTGCAGATGGCTCCTATGGTGATGGCATAAACGGCGTTTCAGGCGGCGTGAAAGGCTTGTTCTTCGGAGATGCATCGCAGCTTCTGGCACAGCTGATAGCCGTTGCAGTCCTCTTTATTTGGGGTTTTGGCGTATCCTATATCTTCTTCAAGGTCCTAGATAAGGTTTGGGGCTTAAGGGTGAAGCCAGAGGATGAGCTTGAGGGACTTGACATACCTGAAATGGGTGTTCTTGCTTATCCTGACAGCCAGCTTGTCAGATCCGAGCTGGACTTTGACTCCAATGACAATGCGGAAATAAAGCAGCTTGCAAGATTCAAGAGCTACGAACCGGAGAAGACTTATCCAAAAGCAAAGCCTGCTGCACCTGTGCACGAGGCTGTACCTGTTGAGGTTGTTACGAAACCTGCAAATGCATACAGCTCCAATGTTAAAATCACGAAGATCGGCATCATTACCAAACAGAGCAAGTTTGAGGCCCTAAAGGCTGCCATGAATAAAATAGGTGTGACGGGAATGACAGTAACTCAGGTTCTCGGCTGCGGCATTCAGAAGGGCAAATCTGAGTATTATCGCGGTGTCGAGGTTGAAATGAATCTGCTGCCTAAGGTACAGGTTGAAATTGTGGTATCCAAGGTACCTGTTCGAACTGTTATAGAAACTGCAAAGAAAGTCTTATATACGGGCCATATCGGCGATGGTAAGATTTTTATCTATGATGTAGAGAACGTTGTACGCGTACGTACGGGTGACGAAGGCTATGATGCCTTGCAGGATGAGGATTAATCCTCGCATTGACCTTGTGTGAAGGTCAATGCGTCAGAGGGCTGGGAGAAAACGGGCTCCCAGCCCTCATTTTGGTTATCGGATTGATCAGGGATAGCCAACTGTAAATGGCTTTCGTTCAAATCAGTGCCCTCAATAAGGCGATCTTCACAGGAGCAGTCTTTCAAGGCTTCATCAGGCGTCAAGAAATCTTTAATGAGATCCACAACCATCCCGGCACCCGTTTGATTGAGATGAATGGTATCGACCGTCAGGAGAAGCCCCTTTTTTTGGGATATCTTTTCCCATGAAGTGCCGAAAAGGTAACGCATCACAGCAATTTGAGCCGGCAGAAGCCAAGCCCGATCATGAGGCGTTAAAGGTGTATGGTGGCGCTCTTCTAGGAAGTCAATTTGCTTTTCATTAAGCGGCAGATAACTGACCTTCTCACGTTCGGCTACACGTTTTATGATCCCGCTGTATTCCCGTGTCCGTATAAGAGCCTCCGATTGAAGGTCCTCGCCTAAAACCGGAATAGAGAGCAGGGCAATTTTTGCATGGGTGTTTTTCTTAATTTCCAGTACAAGCTTTGTGAGATTTTCTTCAAACCATTCTGGGGTGGGCTTTTGGGGGAGCTTTTTGAGGATGATAAGCTCCTGTTCGTTTTTTATGTCCAGAGTCGAGTTGGCATCGTTTGTGCCAATGAGAATGGTCACGTAATCAGGATTGCAGCCTATGATCTCTTGAATTCTGTTAAGGGCGTTATAGGCCACGTCGGAGTTGACACCGGCATTTATAAAGGTGAAGCCCTGCCCCTTTAACTCTTCATTGAGCGCTTCTACGTAGTTAAAGCTGACGGCCCCTTGCGTAATACTATCGCCAAGGCAAACCACAATCTTGCCGTGGCCTTGGCCCGGCGTAAAACGCTTGGGTGAGAGTGCCGGCATTTCGCTGACCTTATAGAGCACATGGAAAATGCATGCACCTATGGCCATAACGAGAAAAATAGCAAGAATAGTGAACAGCACCGGCCTTTCACCTCACAATCCGGGGGCTGAAAATCTCTGCAATAGGAAGCTTTTTCCCTCCATCATTATACACCATAAAAGAAGGGGATGTTGCTATCATAGGATGCATCCCGCCTTTTTATTCTTACAAGCCCGAGATAGGGTAATAAAGATCGCATTCGCAATACTGCTTGTTGCACTTGGCGTAATTGACGTATTCAAACCTGAATTTTTCCTTCAAGTCAAACTGAATGGTAGGCATCCAGGTGTCGCGAATAAAGCTCCAGATCTGGTAAAGGTTCTTTGACGATATCTCTTCGGGCCGGTGAAGGCCCATATAGGTAAAGACGCCGTATTTGTGAGGCTTGAGGCTCTTAACCTTCATTTCAGGCGGTACGATGCTGCTTTGATTGATCTGTATCGAGGGCTGGTAGAGCGTGAAATCCCTAGCATGGTCCGGCAGGGTGGTAAGACCGATGTAGATGTCTTTTTCTACAGGATTGATGACTTTCAGCCTGTGGTTATAGAAGAAATCGAGGGCCAGGCGGTTGGCCGTCTGGTTCTTCATGTTATCTTCGACACCCACCGCATATTCAAGGCCTGCGATAGTGAACGAAGGCACCACGTTAATGGAACGCAGAAAAACAAGCCCCTCACCCGCAACATTGAGAAAGTCTGCATTAAATCGGTCCAGGATGCGAAGGGGTGTCGGATGGCGGCGCCACTTGGCTGGTGTGGTGTTGTATTCCTCCTTGAATACCCTGTTGTAAGTCCTCTCACAGCCAAAGGAGTACTTTGAAGAAATAAACTCGATGCTATTTTTGTGATTGATCAAATCACCCAGCGAGGAGGCAATTCTTCTCCTTCTGACATACTCCATGAGCCCGGTGGCGGTTGCCCCCTTCCAGATCCTTAATAGATGGAACTTGGATATGTTGACGTTCTCGGAGATATTGTCAAGGCTTAGGTTTTCAAGGAGATTGCTTTCGATATAGTCGGTAGTTTCTTTGATGATTTCCAGCAGATAATTATCCATTTAAACTCCAGCAATTTCTGTCCTGCTATTAAAAAATGACTGTAGTATGATCTTACCATAATGCTGTAATAGAGAACAGCTGTTTCTTTAAAAGTATTGAAAAGGGTGTGGAGAACCATGAAACAAAAGCTCGAGAAGGATATCAAAGCACGCTATATGGCTGCTCTAGAGAGCTTCATCGAAAAAATCAAGGATGATCCCAACATCATAGCCGTTATCATTAACGGCAGCCTTGCCTACGATGTGGTCTGGGAAAAGAGCGACATCGATATGACGCTGGTGGTGCGGGACCAGCTGCTTTCAACGGAGTCCTACTGCCTTGTTGAGGACGGCATTCTCATCAATGCCTACCTGATGCCGCGGAGTGCCTTCAAAAGAGGCATGGAGCGGAATATCGGAGGAACCTTCGGTCAGTCTTACTTCGCAAAAGGCAAGATGGTTTATACAACCGATGAAACGCTTTCTGAATACTTTGAAGACATTCGTCAGATAGGCGCCGACGATATCGCGCTGTCAACCTTTTATAATGCCTGCGAGCTGGTTGGGATTTACGAAAAGAGCCAGAAATGGCTCAAGGCCAAGAATGACCCGCTTTATGCCCAGTATTTCCTGCTAAGGGCTGCAGAGGTCATAGCCCGGATGGAGCTGTGCCTTCAAGGAGAACCGGCCTCACGGGAATCCATTCAGAAGGCGGTTCAAAAGAATCCTGACTTGATGAAGCCTTTCTATCAGGAGGCCATGTCGCATCACATGAGCAAAGAGGAAATAGAGGACGCTATTGAGCGTATTGACCGCTATCTTATGGAGCATCTTGATACCATTCAAAGGCCCGTGCTGGAATTCATGGCCGATCAGACCATAAAAACGGGAACACTCATTTCCAAGCACTTCCATATGGAGGGACACTTCATTATCGGCATTTTTGACTATCTGGCTGAAAAAGGGGTCATCGAGAAGGTATCGCAAATGATCCGAATCACACCTAAGAGCAAGCTCGGAGTTGAGGAGCTCGGCTTTCTGTATATTCCTTGAGTTCACAGCCATGCGCAACTTTTTTAGCCTCAGGTGGTTAATCCTATAAAAGTGGAGAGGTGCAAGTCATTATGTCCATTAGAACCAGTATTGAAATTATTGGAGCCAAACAGAACAATCTTAAGAACGTATCCGTAGAAATCCCGCGTGACAAGCTTACGGTCATTACAGGCGTTTCGGGCTCGGGTAAATCCTCTCTGGCCTTTGACGTCATCTACGGAGAAGGCCAGAGACGCTTTCTCGATTCAATCTCGACCTTCGCCAAGAGCCGCATCAGCCCGCTGAGAAATGCCAAGGTGGACTATGTACGCGGACTGTCACCCGTTATTGCCATTGAGCAGAAAAAAGGCAACAACAACCCGCGTTCGACGGTAGGCACCGTTACCGATATTAACGACTATTTAAGGCTCTTGTACTCGACTGCGGGCACAGGAAGGTGCCCCGAATGCGGGCATCCGCTTAAACAGCTGTCGGCCGCTCAGATT
>JAOABT010000225.1 GCA_026418215.1 Clostridia bacterium
AGATGTGTATAAGAGACAGGACTTTAGCCTCATAAGGATCATCCTTCGTAAAAATTCATCTTTTGTAAACATTATATCTTATATTTCGACAAAGGCAAACCCTTCGAGGAGAGGGGATATTTCCTCCATGTAATGTATATCCATAATGTGCATGGCACGGGTCATGGCCACATACAAAAGCTTTGCATCCATGTCTGAAATATGGTATTTATCCTTCGAAACGTCCGCAAGGATAACGCCGTCAAATTCTAGACCCTTGGCAAGGTGGGCCGGAACCACCATGACGCCGCCGTTATACTCGCCTTCAGCCCCCGTAATGAGGGTCAGGTCCTTGATCTGCTTCTTGAGGTCGTGGTGAATAAGCTCACAGTCCTCTGCGGTTTTGGCAATGACTGCGATAAGCTTGAGGCCCATTTTCAAGAGCTCCTGGATTCTTGCTGTGATGCTCTCCGTACGGTCCTTGTCGGATTTATCCCGGATAAGCCTGACAGGGTCGCCATGACGGAAAACCGGCTTGGCAAGCGGAACATCGGGTATAGCCATTTTCTTCGCCACAATATTTGCGGCATCCATGATTTCTATGGTGGTTCGGTAGCTCTGCTCAAGCGTCAAAAGCTCCGTCCTGCGATCATAGAAGACATCCTCCTTGAGCTCCTCCCAGTTTTTCAGGCTTCGATAGGAATGGATACCCTGGCAAAGGTCGCCGAGGATGGTAAACGAGCTATCCTTGATGATTCTTTTGATGACGTAAATCTGGAAGGCTGAGAAGTCCTGGGCTTCGTCAATGACGATGTGGCGTACGGGAATTTTCTCATCAATGCCGTGAATTCTGTATTTTATATGGATAATCGGGGCCAGGTCCTCGATTTCAATGCGGTTGGACTTTAATACCTCCTGGCTCCATTGGGCAGCATAGGCCTCATCCTCGTCCGATGCGGTATCGCGAAGATACAGAATGAAATCCTTGTAGTGCTCATAGGAAGCCTTCTTTAAAATACCCTCAAGGTACTCGTTGATGGCCTTTTTCCCTTCCCGTTCCAGAGCCTTCAATCGGAAGTCTCTGCGATTGAAGGCATCGATAATGAGCGCCTGTCTTTCAGGGGTTTCCTCCTGCGTCTCTTTGAGCATCATGACCTCATCGGCACAGTCCTTCTCGAATTTGGCGGCAAAGAGGCTCTTTTTCTTGGAAATCTGGTAGGTCATATGCTTTCTGAGCTCTTCCAGCCTGTTTCGTACCGGCAGACGCTTGTATTCATGGACGAATAGGGCCTGCAGTTCGTTATAAGACATGAGGGGTTCGTTGAAGATTGTAAAATCCCGCTTAGGGAGCATGGAGGCTTCTACGGCGTCGAGGAAGCGGTCAACAAGCGCTTTATAGCGCATGGAGCATTTTAGCCGGGAGGCACGGCGCAGCCTTTCTGCATGCTCCTTTTCCTTGCCCGATGCCAACAGCATCAGCTTTTCGTGAGGATTGCGAAGCTTGAAGCGCTTTCCGATCAAGTCCATGGCAAAATCCTCGAAGGTCGTCTGGCGTACGCGGTCAACGCCCAATTCAGGCAGGATTTCAGAGATATAATTTAAAAACAGGGTGTTGGGGGCTATAATCATAAAGCTTTCTGGCTTAAAGGTTTTTTCATGGGTGTAGACCAGATAGGCTATGCGGTGAAGTGCAATCGTCGTCTTTCCGCTGCCTGCAGCTCCCTGAACAATCAAAGGCGTCCACATATCCGCACGAATGATGCGGTTCTGTTCAGCCTGGATGGTGGAAACGATGTCCTTAAGACGATTATCGGCACTCGCACCGAGGTAGGACTGCAAAAACTCGTCATTGGTTGTAATATCAATATCGAAGATATTCTGAAGCTCTCCCTCTTCGATGGAGAATTGGCGTTTGAGCTTCAGCTCGCCTTTGATATCGCCCTTTGGGCAAAGATAGTGAGCCTCACCCAGCCGCTCCTCGTAATAAAGGCTTGCCACTGGGGCTCGCCAGTCAATAATGACCGGCTTCATATCAGTGTCGCGGATTAAGCACATTTTCCCTATGTAGAGCTTCTCAAGCTCCTTTGCACCCTCTTCTTGAAAATCGATGCGTGCGAAGTAAGGCTTCTTTTCAGCCTCAATCAGGTTCTTCAGCTTCAAGGCAAAGGCGCACTGCAAAAGCTTGTTCACCGACAGGTCAACGTAGTCCAGGGA
>JAOABT010000295.1 GCA_026418215.1 Clostridia bacterium
GTAGAAGCCTATTCAAGTATAAAGACTCTTATTATAGATTCGAAACAGAATCATCAATCTTCATCGTATGCTCTATCTAAGGGAATTTCAGAAGACTACACTAAAGGCCATACGACTGCAGGACGCAGCACCGTGGCAGAACCGGTTATTAAGATAGATGCCTTATCGCATGTCTATATGCCGGCAACGCCTTATGAAAAGAAGGCTCTCGACAGTGTCAGCTTCAGCGTTTATAAAGGTGAAATTCTCGGCATTATAGGTCATACAGGCTCGGGTAAATCCACCTTGGTTCAGCATCTTAACGGTATTTTGAAGCCCTCGGCCGGGACATTGGAGGTCGAAGGCCTTAAAGCTGAAGGAAAGGCCCTTAAGGAGCTTCGAAAAAAGGTTGGACTCATCTTTCAATATCCCGAGCACCAGCTTTTTGAGGAAACGGTTTACAAGGATATAACGTTTGGGCTGCTAAAAATGAATCTCTCACAGGATGAGATCAAAAGACGGGTCTTTCATGTTATTGATAGGCTTGGTTTAAGCCCGGAGCTTTTAGAAAAATCGCCCTTTGAGCTGTCCGGCGGACAAAAGCGAAGGGTTGCTATTGCAGGTGTTTTGGTTATGGAGCCCCAGGTGCTCATTTTAGACGAGCCCACAGCCGGTCTGGACCCGAAGGGCAGCCAGGAGGTCTTCAGAATACTGTCAGACCTCAATGAACAAGACGGAACAACGATCATCATTATCTCTCACAATATGGAGGATATTGCGTCCCTTTGTGACAGAGTGGCTGTGATGCAGCATGGTAAGCTCGCCATGATTGATGCGACGCGTAAGGTTTTTCAGAGGGCGGATGAGCTTAAATCCTTCGGGCTTGATATACCCAGCATAACGGAGCTGTTTACCAGGCTTCAAAAGGATGGTTATCCTCTATCATCCGATGTGATGACGGTTCATGAAGCTGTTGGGCAAACGCTTCAAGTACTTCAACAGAAGGGAGGAGCAGGCTTATGATAGGAAACATTACACTGGGCCAGTTTATCCCGGGTGAGTCCATTCTCCATCGTCTTGACCCCAGAACAAAGATTATTTGGACTGCGGTGCTGATGGTGGCCATCTTCCTCATCGACACCTGGCCCGAATATATCATGATGGGTGCCTTAACTCTCATTCTCATTCTCATCAGCGGAGTACCGATTAAGCAGTCGCTTAAGGGTATCAAGCCCCTGATGTTTATTCTGGCTTTAACTGCAATTTTGAACATCTTTTTCATTGGCGGTACGCCGCTTTTTCAGGTTGGGCCGGTAAAGGTCACCTATGAGGGTGTCATAACCGCGCTGAAGCTTTTCTTTAGGTTGGTTATGCTGATTATTGCGGCTTCGCTTATGACCCTAACAACAACGCCCATGGCCATGACAGACGGTATTGAAAAGCTGCTGAAGCCCTTTGAAAAGATAGGGGTGCCCGCTCACGAAATTGCCATGATGATGTCCATAGCCTTGAGGTTCATTCCAACTCTGCTCGAAGAAACCGAACGTATCATGAAGGCTCAGGCCTCGCGCGGCGCCGATTTCGATACTGGGAATATCTTTTCTAGGGTTAAAAGCTTCATACCCGTTCTGGTACCTCTGTTCGTCAGTGCCTTTAAAAGAGCGGATGAGCTCGCCGAGGCCATGGAATCCCGGTGCTATCGCGGAAGCAAGGGCCGAACACGGCTTAAAACCATTCATTATACTTCTCTAGACCTTAATACAACTATCATAGGCGTACTGTTCCTTTGCTTGGTCTTTGGAGCAAGAGCCCTTATCAGGTGATTTATGAAAGAGTATTTGTTGGAGCTCCATTATCATACTGCTGAGGTTAGCCCCTGCGGGCGCGTTCCCGCACGAGAAGGCATCCGCCTCTACAAAGATATGGGATATGACGCCGTCTGCATCACTGACCATTTTTATCAGGGCTTTTTCGATAAATTCATCCACTGTACGTGGTTTGAGAAAATCGACGCTTATCTGGACGGCTACCGTAAAGCGAAGCATGAAGGTGAAAAGATCGGCCTCAAGGTACTCCTGGGAATGGAGTACTGCTTCCCCGGAACAACAGACGATATCCTGGTATATGGTATTGATGAAAGCTTTTTATGTCAACATGAGGATCTGCACCTCAAAAATGAGGCTGAATTCAAAGAAATAGCTCAAAAGAACGACCTTTTACTCATCCAGGCCCATCCTTTCAGAAAAAAGATATCCAAGGTCTATGACGACCTTGTAGAGGGCTATGAGGTTTTTAACGGCAACCCGAGGCATGATTCTCAAAATGAGCGCGTTGAGGCTTTCGCTCAAGAAAGCGGAAAAATCATGGTATCGGGATCAGATTTTCACCAGCTGCCTGACGCAGGTACCGGAGGCCTTTATCTTCCTGAATGTCCCCAAAGCTCCAAGGAACTCGCAGCCCTGCTTAAAAAGATAAGAACACCGAGGCTCATCCGAGGTGACCGTGCTTGATGAAGCGCAATCTCGGAAATCAAAGGAAAGAATAAGTTTATAGTATTTAAAATAAATACTGTCAAGATCATAAAGCGTTAATGACTTGATACTCGATGATGCATGCAACTAAAGCATTGGGTTCAAAAGCCCTATACGACACATTCTTACTGAAGGTACATAATATGAGCAAACAGTAACCGAATCTACTAACCTAGGCATGGCGGTGACATTTTGAAAGACCAAATCCTATGGGGCGATAAGCCCTATCATAGCCTGGATTTTTAGTTTAAGAAAAAGTATGGCAAAAAAATAGCCAAGCTGTCACTAGATGCCGGTTTTACCTGCCCCACCCGTGACGGGACACTGGGTTCACGAGGCTGCCTATTTTGCTCCAGCCGAGGCTCAGGGGACTTTACCCACGGAGGTCAGGTGCAGGAGCAAATGAAGGCTCAGGCCGGGGTTGCAGCAAGAAAGTGGAAGGATTGCGCCTACATTGCCTACTTTCAAAGCTATACCAATACCTATGCCCCGGTTGAGAAGCTCACAAGTCTTTTTGATGAGGCCTTGAGCTTTCCGGAAACGGTGGGGCTTGCAGTTGCCACGCGCTGTGATTGCTTGCCTGAAGCAGTTCTGGAGCTTTTGACGGAGTACAACCGGCACACATATCTTTGGGTGGAGCTGGGCCTTCAGACGGCCTCGGACCAGACAGGAGACTATTTAAGAAGAGGCTTCAAAACTACA
>JAOABT010000354.1 GCA_026418215.1 Clostridia bacterium
TCGTGGGCTCGGAGATGTGTATAAGAGACAGGTGTAGGCTCGCTCTGCGCTGTATGTAGTAGCTCGACCTCGCTGATTGTGGGCTGTGTTTCTTGGCCTGCGGCGTTTAAGTCGAGCATTATTCTTCCTGTAAAAATAACCGCCGTTGTTAAAAGTAAAGTTGTTGTTTTCCTGAAATGCTTCATGGCTTGTCCCCCGAACGATCAACAGTAGAGCCTTTCCTCCAGGTACCGGCGTGAAACTCTACCGGCGTTTGTGATCTTGCCTTCTTTTTTCAGTTCCTCGTTGAGCTGCCGGATGATTTTATATGCGTGGCTTTTTGAAATGTCGAGTAGTTTTGCTACTTCATCCACTCTTACAAACTTTGATTTTTCTTCTGTCCTGGTTGCCACTCTTAAAACCTCCTTTACTTTAAGTTTTTCTCTACCCACAGCTTCATTTCTAAGGCTGCTTTTGAGATGTTCTCAAGTGCTGTGAGTATCTGCTGCACCTGTGGCTGCTCGTCGTCTGAAACGATTCCGTCTTTTACTATCTCGATGATGGTCTTCTGAATGAACTCTGTATTCCCCAGCGCTGATAGAATTCTAATTGTGAGCCTGTCCAAATGTAGCAGCTCTGCTGTCGGTACTGTCTGTTGTCCGAGTGGACACATCTTTGAGCAAAAGTAATTGTTTAGCTCTGGAGCGTTGTATGCGTCACTCATTAAAAGAACTTCCTCTGGGTAAGGGTTAAGGCTACCGAGTTCTATTCGTGCAAGCCTGGTGCGGTCAATTCCAAGCTGTTCCGCTGCTCCCTCACGGCTGCTTAAGCTGTCATTGCACGTTGCTGCGGTCATTCGTGCCTTGTAAAAAATGTTATCTGCGGCTTTCGTAGCCTTTTTGGCCATATATTTGGTCACCTCCCTGCAATATAATTGTTGTATAAAGATTCTCAATGTTGGGGATATTATGGCTGTGTGTTCTCATTTTCAGAAAACCGCTCCGTAAAAAAAATTGCAGGGTTGACTTCGTAGCCATTCACACAAAGCTCCTCGAATTCGTCGACCGTCAGCCGGATCGCACCTGTTTCCAGTGCACTTATCCTTTGAACAGTCTTTCCGGTTTTCTTGGCTATGTGTGTCAGTGTTACGCCTTTGCTCTCTCGATATTCTCGGAGCCTCTGATGCATTGGCTTCACTTTCAGTGTCCTCCTTTCCTGTTCTCAATTATTGAGAATTCTATGTTTATTTTAATGCTCGGTTTCCGAGAAGTCAATACATAATTCTAAATTTTTGAGAATAATTTTCTCAAAACCTGCGAAATGTCATATAATGTTATGAATGGAGGTGTTTCTATGCTCACTTTTGGAGAACGTCTTCGTATGGCTCGAGAACGGGCAGGTCTCACTCAGCTTGATGTCTACAAGGCGATTAACTTAAGTAATAAGTCCCTTTCTCGCTATGAGAATAACGCCACCACGCCTGATCCTGAAACGGTGAGGGCTCTTATCGAGCTTTATGACGTCTCCGCTGATTTCATCTTGGGACTATCCGATGAAATGGGTCGAGCCAGGTCCTCAACGTGTGGTACATCAAAGTCAAAGCCGAAGGTGGCCGAGGCGATTTCGTCTGGCGACAAGGAGCTTATTAAAAAACTTGAAAGCCTTTCTCCTGAAGCAAAGGAAAAGGCTGCGGAATATGTTGATATGCTGAAAACGCTCGAAGAGGTCAAATCCTCCGAGTCCGTTGTTGATTTCAAAGAGAAAGCTTAAAGCGCGAGTTGAGGCATTATTTTGTGTTTTGGGATTGAGAGGAGGGTGGTCATGGGTGTGTTTAAGGTATGGTCTTCATCGGCCGACGATTGCACCTGTTCGCTTTGTGCCAAACTGGAAGGTACGGCCGTGAAGTTTGATGAGGTTTTTGAAATTGCGGGGCGTTCTGTCATGGATCCTCCGCTGCATGATGGTTGCCGATGTAGGGTTTCTTGGGTTGACGAGTCTCTCTTGGAACCTCGGCTTGTAAGGGCTTATAAGGCCTTTGAGAAATTCTCCTATGCTGCGAGTCGTTCTCAGGCGTTCCAGCAGTTTGTTACCTGTTTCTATGCTGCGCAGTATTTTCTGGAGCAGCTGGCTTCGGCCTCGGATGATGATCTGGCTTTATCCGGGTTGTCTCAAACTGATTTTAAAGCTCAATTGCGCGACATCCAGTCCCACCGTGATCAGATCTTCAATGCTGCTCTTAAACGCGCCTATGATCACGCGTGGGGAGAGGCCAAACTGTTAAAAACAGAGCTCGGTCGCAGGAGTCGTATGGAGCGATGGCTCCAGGGTGTTTTGGCTTCACAGGCTTTGTCCTCTGTGAACCTTGAGTACCTGAAGGAATTGTTTCCTGGTTTTTAGGAGGTGTTGAAATGCAGGAAAAAATCGTAATGGAAGGCCTTGCTAATAGGGTAAAAAGCACGTTTAATGTGCAAAATGGGCGTGGGATCCTGACAAACCGTCGGTTCATTTATTCCCGCCATAAACTTTCAAAGATCATTGCTATTGGTGCCCTGGTTAATCTCACCCAGGGTGATTATGAGTTCGAGATCCCGCTGGAAGATATTAAGGGTATTTCTCGTGGGAAGCAGGGCTTCAGTAGTAATGTCCTTGTAATCGAAACAAAGGGCGGCGAAGTGTATAAATTTGCCGTTACCAAATACCTTGAGTGGGAGATTGCTTTTAATAACTTGTTGGCTGGATCCGCGGCTGAATGATCCACGCAAAACGGGCCCGGATGTTTGGCCGGGCCTTACGAAAGGAGTGTTGTTTTGCCTGTTTACAAAGACGAGAAACGGAAGACTTGGTATGTCTCATTCTATTATACTGACTGGACTGGAGCTCGCCGGCGCAAAAAGAAGGAAGGCTTCAAAAAGAAAAGCGACGCCCAGGAATATGAACGGGAATTTATAAAGAAGCAGGGCGGTGGCTCCGATATGGCTTTCGGGTCCATGGTTGAAATCTACATGGAAGATTGCAAGACCAGGCTCCGTCCTACGACCTTTGAAAATAAAAAGTACCTGATTGAAACAAAAATTTTGCCGGTGTTTAAAGATAAGCCTCTGAATTCAATAACGCCTGCCATGGTTCGTAAATGGCAAAATGAGCTTATGGAAGATGAGGCGGAGTATTCCCCTACCTACCTCAAAACGATAAATAATCAGCTCTCGGCCATTTTTAATTATGCAAAGCGCTATTATGGCCTGCCTTCAAATCCTGTGGCCGTGGCCGGTTCCATCGGCAAAAAGAACGCCGAGGCCATGCAGTTCTGGACGCGGGAAGAGTTCCGGAAATTCGCTGCAGCCATTTCGGACAAGCCTGCCTCATACGCTATTTTTAACACCTTATTCTGGACCGGTATGCGTTCCGGGGAACTCCTGGCGCTTACCCTGAATGATATTGATTTTGATGCAAAGAAAATCAGCATTACCAAGAGCTTTGCTCGGGTGGATGGCAAGGATGTTATTTCGCCTCCAAAGACGCCAAAAAGCCGCCGTGTTATTACGGTCCCTAAGTTCCTTCTGACTATCCTGAAGGATTATGCCGATCGGCTGGTGGATTATGATCCTTCCGAGCGTTTGTTCGATTATACAAAGCATTTTCTGTCAAGCGAGATGGACCGAGGTTGTAAGGCCTCCGGCGTGAAAAAGATCCGGATCCACGATATTCGTCATTCTCATGCTTCGCTGCTTATTGAGCTCGGTTTTTCTGCTCTCCTGGTGTCGGAGCGTCTTGGCCATGAAAATGTCGAGACTACTTTGGAAACTTATGCCCATCTTTATCC
>JAOABT010000474.1 GCA_026418215.1 Clostridia bacterium
TCTCCTTTCACAGCATCCGAATTGCCGCAAAGCCCCTCAAGCTTACCCATGAAGTGAAGCTGTGAGCCGTCATAGGTGTAGAAACTGCTCATGGTATCGCTGCTTGGGCCGGTTTCCTCCACCACAATTTCCTTATAGGCGTCATTGGGGTCGATATCGACGATTCGGAATTGGTTAATGACAGTTATACCGCTACCTTCAATGGTTGAATCATTGACCTGTAGCGTATAGTTATCACCGCCGGATATCGAGATTTTATCCGGCTTCCCATCTCCGTTGAGGTCGATGGAATCCTTTTCATAGCTGAAATTCTTGTAATTGTCATAATAAATAAAGTCACTCTCCATAACCCAGCCGGAAATACCATCATCGCTCTCAACATGTACAAAGCCGTTTACCACCTCATCGTAGAGGTTAAACTCTTTACTTTGATTGGGTTCCGTGAGCCTTTGCATGAGCTCGTCGACCAGCGGGGAGGAGGCGTCAGCTTTTGAATATATTTTTGCGGTATTACTTAAAAACGCCCGGTTTAAAAATGTCTTTGCCGCCTGCGAAGTAGGCGTAGGCGTATCGCTCTCAGCGGGTGCTCCAACTGTACGGTAAAGCTCAGTGGTCTCGCCGGTCTGTACGGCCATTTCCTGTATGGCAAATTCTCCTGCCTTGGGATTTTGTTCATCAAGGAGTTTGACCGAAACCATGTGCTCATCGTCAATCAAACGCATATAGAGGGCCATTCCGCTGATGGCGGGGTAGTCATAGAAATATTCTCCGCTTTTAGAAAGAATCTGGGCTCTGCCATCACGGTCGATCAGAAGTGTGCCATTGTCTGATACCGTGCACCAGGGCAAATAGTCGGTATCAATCTTGTTTTTGAGGCTGAAGGTCATAAGATCGCCGTTCTGAAGGTTTACATAACCGATATCTCCGCCTTCAAGCAAAAACACGAAGGTGCTGCCAATGACACGCCAAGCGATTAATTTGGAACCGCCATTGCGGTCAAGTTGCGTTATTTGAATAAGATCGCCTCCAACTCGTGAAGAGCAGAGGCCACCAGAAGCATCAATAAACCACATTTTACTATTCTGGGCATCCACATATACAGGTCTCTGCGGTGACCCGCCATGCCATTTATTGTCCTGAACGAAAATTTTTTCACCTGTATCGTAAGCATACTTACCTGAGTTGGAGACGAATAGTGTCTTGATATTAGTTTCTTCGATAGGTAAAGTTTTTTGTTCAAGACTGTTGCAATTAATGAGTCGTATCTTATCCGTACCTTGCTTCTTGGCTAGTGCAAGCCACTCCCCATTAAACGACCAAGCATAGGCTGTATATTCGGGACCCTGTTGGGATAGCTTTGAGTAGCGACCCGTTTCCGCCTCTAGAAGATAGGTCCCTGTCTCTTCCTCGGCGTTTTCGCCTTCATGAACCTCGTTGCCAGCGATCACGTAGCGCCCATCGGGGGAGACCGAAAGATCGGTGACAACAGAACCCTGAATATGATTAAGTCCCAGGGCTTCCAGGTCGGCGGCTTTCTTTAGCTGCCCATTGCTGTAAACCAGAAGAGAAGCGAAGTTTCGGATAAGGATTCTATCCGTGGAGGCATAGAGCACCTCCCAGCCGGAAACGCCCATGCCCTTCGCATTAAGCTCCTGAACAAGGCTTTCACCTGTTTTTTGATCAAACTGATCCGTTAAAGCAAGAACGTCATTTTGAGATAAATCCCCGGATGTGAGCCTCTTCTCCTTATCAAAGAGTGTAATGAAGCTACGGCCTATAAAGTTTCTAGTTACAGGAATGGCCACTAGAACAGCGAGCACTAGCACGGCCGCCAGGGGCAGAGCCAACCGGCGGAAGGCATTCGCAAAGCCAGTGTGGTTACGTTTTTTTGCTTCATAGGGC
>JAOABT010000504.1 GCA_026418215.1 Clostridia bacterium
TTATGATGAACTGGGCAATGAATTATTCGGCTCATCTAAATGGTTCTTGGTGGGCTTATATGCCAGTGTTGTTAACAATTGCAATGATATCGTTCTCATTGAATTTGATGAATACTGGTCTCGATCAGGTGTTCAACCCCACTTTGAGAGATTAGGAGGAAGGTATATGGGAAAGACAGTTCTGGAGGTCAAAAACCTCACCACAAAATACATAACCCGTTTCAGAGAGGATGTTTACGCAGTCGATCACGTCTCACTGTCCATTGGGGAGGGCAAATCCCTTGGTATTGCAGGTGAATCCGGCTGCGGTAAATCCACCCTTGCCCTTAGCCTGATGGGCTATTACTTTCCTCCGCTTCACTATATGAGCGGCGATATCATTGTCGACGGTAAGAATATCACAAGCATGAAGCCCGATGATATTCGAAAGTCCGTCCTGGGAACCGAAGTGGCCTATATCCCACAGGCGGCCATGAATGCGTTAAATCCAACTAGGAAGATTATCCGTTTCATTGAGGATGTTATTCACGCCCATGACCCCAAGATGCCCAAGAAGGACATCTATGAAATGGCCCGTAAGCGCTTTGAGGAGCTGGGTCTTCCCGCAAGCGTGCTGAATAGGTATGCGGTCGAGCTGTCGGGCGGTATGAAGCAGAGGACGGTTATAGCCATCTCCACCATCCTTTCACCCAAAGTCCTGATTGCCGACGAGCCTTCCAGCGCCCTTGACGTAACGAGTCAGAAAATGGTCATTAAAATGCTCAGAAACCTCATGGATATGGGCTATATCAAGTCCATGATCTTCATAACCCATGAGCTGCCTCTTCTTTATAACGTCACCGACGATATCATGGTCATGTATGCCGGACAGATCGTGGAGAAGGGCACTGCAAAGGAGATGGTGTTCGATCCCGTCCATCCTTACTCCAAGGGTCTTATGGGCTCCATCATTGTGCCTGAAGCAGGCATCCGGGAAAACAAGCTCACCGCTATTCCGGGAACACCGCCAAACCTCAAGAACCCGCCCTGCGGCTGCCGTTTTGCAGAGAGATGCAGGTATTGTGTCAGCGATTGCAAGGTGAATGCCGTGGGTATCCGGGAATTCGGCGAAGGGCGTAGCTATCGGTGCCTGACGGAGGTCGGCAGGCTGAAGGAGGTTTATGAGAATGAGCGATAATAAGAAACCTTTATGCCTAAGCGGGAAGGGCGTGACTAAAATCTTCGGCTTCGGCGACAAGAAAACCGTCGCCGTTGACCACGTGGATTTTGAGTTTCACGAAGGGGAGCTCATCTCCATAGTCGGCGAGTCCGGGAGCGGCAAGACAACGCTTGCCAAAATGCTTCTGGGTCTCACCAGCATCAGCGAGGGACAAATCTTTTATCAGGATAAGCTGAGGGATATCAGCACCCACAAAAAAAAGAAGGAGTATTGGAAAAATATTCAGGCCATTTTTCAGGACCCCTTCTCATCCTATAACGTTTTCTCCAAGATCGACACGGTATTGCTCGATTGCATTAACATGCGGGGTGGTAGATTTCTCCCCATGGAAAAGAAAATCGAGATGATGACCGAGGCCTGCAGCTTTGTGAATCTCAAATTTGCCGAGCTCACCAAAAAGTACCCCTTCGAGCTCTCAGGCGGTCAAATGCAGCGCCTCATGATTGCGCGCATCTTTCTCTTAAAGCCCAAGATTCTTCTGGCTGACGAGCCGACATCCATGATTGATGCGTGCTCGAGAGCCACCATTCTGGATATGCTTTTGAACCTTAGAAATGAAATCGGCATGACCATTATTTTTATTACCCATGACATCGGGCTTGCCTACTATATTTCAGACAAGGTCTATATCATGGAGCACGGCAGGTTTGTGGAAAGCGGAACGGCCGACGAGGTTATTCTGACGCCCGCTGCCAACTACACCAAGCGCCTGATCAGCGATGTTCCGAAGATCTATGAGGAGTGGGATTTATCAACCGTATGACGAGGTGAAAGGTATGAAAACGATAGATATTAAAAAGCTGTTAGCAGAGCTTACGTTGGAGGAAAAGGCCGGACTGTGCTCGGGTGCCGATTTTTGGCATACAAAAGCAGTCGAGAGGCTGGGGCTTCCGGCCATTATGGTTAGCGACGGCCCTCACGGTCTTCGAAAGATCAGACAAATGCCCGAGCAAATCGGTATGGGTGAGAGCATTAAGGCCGTCTGCTTCCCGACGGCAGCGGCATTGGCCTGCTCCTTTGATGTAGCCCTGCTTTACACTTTGGGGGGCACCCTGGGTGAAGAGTGCCAGGCAGAGGATGTCGCCGTCGTTTTAGGCCCTGCGGTCCATATGAAGCGGTCTCCGCTTTGCGGCAGAAACTTTGAGTATTTCTCCGAGGACCCGTATCTGGCGGGAGAGCTCGGAGCGAGCTATGTCAACGGCGTACAGAGCAGGAATGTGGGGACCAGCGTCAAGCACTTTGCCGCCAACAATCAGGAGACCAGGCGCATGAGCATTAGCGCTGAGGTTGATGAACGCACGCTTCGCGAAATTTACCTGGCTGCTTACGAGACCATCGTGAAAAAGGCCCGGCCCTGGACCATGATGTGCTCCTATAACTGCATAAACGGTGTTTACTCCTGCGAGAATGACTGGCTTTTGAACAAGGTCCTCCGTGGCGAATGGGGCTTTGACGGGTTTGTCATGACCGACTGGGGTGCCATGAACGACCGCGTCAAGGCCGTTAAGGCCGGTCTTGAGCTCGAGATGCCTGCAAGCGGTGGAATGAATGACCGTTTGCTTGTGGAAGCCGTAAACAACGGCACTTTATCCATAGAGGTGCTGGATCAGGCTGTAGAGCGCATCTTAACCATCGTCAAGCGTTACTATGAAGGAAAAGTGGAAGGCATCGTCTTTGACCGCGAGGAGCATCACAAACTAGCAAGAAAGATGGCCGCAGAATGTGCGGTGCTTCTTAAGAATGACGGCATCCTGCCTTTGAAGGAGACCACGAAAGTCGCTTTCATTGGCGAGTTTGCAGTAGCGCCAAGGTATCAGGGCGGCGGTTCCAGCCATATTAACAGCTTTAAAGTCACCAATGCCCTGGACGCCGCAAAAGGCTATTCTATGAGCTTTGCCAAGGGCTATGAGGCGTTGAACGACGAGCCGGACTTAAGCCTCATTCAAGAAGCTGTAAATCTGGCCCGGGATGCCGAGGCAGCTGTTATTTTTGCAGGCCTTCCCGACCATTATGAGAGCGAAGGCTATGATCGTGCTCATCTTGACCTGCCGGCCTGCCAGAACGTCTTAATTGAGGAAGTTCTAAAGGTTCAGCCCAACACAGTGGTCGTCCTGCACAACGGTTCTCCTGTAGCCCTTCCGTGGGTGAATAAGGTGAAGGCCATCCTTGAGGTTTATCTCGGCGGCCAGGCCGTTGGAGAGGCAACCATTGACCTGCTTTACGGCAAGGCCAACCCCTGCGGTAAATTAGCTGAAACCTTCCCGCTAAAGCTTCAGGATAACCCGTCGCACCTTAATTTCCCGGGAACAAATCGCACGGTGGAGTACCGTGAAGGTGTCTTTATAGGCTATCGCTACTATGATGCCAAGGCCATGGACGTCCTGTTCCCCTTTGGCTATGGACTTAGCTATACCACCTTCGATTACAGTGATTTAGGCTTGAAGGTCATCAATAGCGATGGGGCTTCGGAGCAAAATGGCAGGCTTTCCATGGGGGATACAGACCAGCTTGAGGTTTCACTGAAGGTGAGAAACACCGGAAGCGTCTACGGCAAGGAGATCGTCCAGCTTTATGTGAGAGATGCGGAAGCCTCGGTGGGAAGACCTCCCAAGGAGCTTAAGGGCTTTTTAAAGGTCGCTTTGGCACCGGGAGAGGAAAAGACCGTCACTTTCTTGCTGGATAAGCGTTCTTTTGCCTATTACAGCACCGACCTGGGCGATTGGTTCGCAGAAAGCGGCGCCTATGACATTCTTATAGGCAAATCCTCGAGAGAGATAGTGCTGGAGGCCTCCATCGAGCTCCAAAGCTCTCAAAAGCTGCCTCTCATATTTGATGACCGCACAACATTCGCTGATATTATGGCACACATGGACGATCCGAGCCTGTTCTATCAATTGATGGCCGAAGGCTTTACCAGTGCTGCCGGAGCCTCCATGTCGAGCGAGGAAAGGCGGATGTTCATGGAGATTATAAAGGCGACGACGCTCCATTCGGCGCGCTCTCTGGCAGGTATTGGAATGCCGCTTGACAAGCTGGATGCCATTTTGGAATCGCTTAAGAGGTAAAGGCAGGAGCCTCTGCACTTTCTGTTTTGCGAGATAACAACGATCAAGCGCCTATAAGACTTTGTCTATTTAAAAGTATATGAGAATTAAGAGACAGAAGCAGGAAGAGATAAACCTAAATCATGTTTTAATTGTTGCTAAAAGAGGATTCATACATAGCATAAAAGCCTTGGAATATTGTATTGAACAGTATTCTAGGGCTTTTATCATGCATTGCTCCGTTGGATTAGGTGTCTTTAGGTAGGAAGGGTTCCCCAAAACTTCTATCTGCCGCTAACCCTAACGTTAAAGATAAGAGAAACGTGTAGGTCAAATACAATCTCCAGGGATCTGATAATTTTTTACGTTTTATGCATCATACGAAGTTAAAACGACAAAAAACGGGTTAAGTATACTATAGAATATGTCATCAGCTTGGTGAATGCAGAAGACCGTCATACAATGCGCATATGAGGATGGGGTATCAGAATGAGGGAAGTGAAGGAACGGACTGGGGCGCCAAGCTATTTTTCACGGCTCATCAATGCCAGGGATGCAGGCCGTGTGGCTCTTCGCATCACAACTATTTACATGATTCTGGGCTTTTTATGGATTCTTCTGTCTGACAGATCGGTGGATCTCTTTATCAAAGACCGGTCGGTGGCTCTTTTCATCAATATTGCAAAGGGTTGGGTTTATGTTGTCTTAAGCGGTTTGATCATCTATCTTTTGGTTCATGCGGCCATTAGCAAGGTGCAGGCTTCCGAGGAGAAAATTCGTGCCATAAACGAAGAGCTTGAGGAAAACAACAGTAAGCTCCGGCAGGTCAATCAAATCCTTGAAGAAACGAACTCCATGCTCGAAGAGACCAATGCTGCCCTCGAGGAAGAAATGCAGCAGCGCATTGGCGCCGAGGAGGAGCTTCGGGAGAGTGAGGAACGCTATCGTGCCATGTTCCAGAATATGACCAATGGCGTCGCTGTTTATGAGACCATGAACCAGGGTGAGGACTTCATTTTCAAGGATTTCAATGCCGCCTCTGAGAAAATTGGCAATCTCAGAAAAGAGGATGTAGTCGGGAAACGGATTCTTGAGGTCTATCCCAATATGGACAAATACGGGCTTCTGGCAGTTCTAAAAAAGGTATACCAAACAGGGATTCCGCAGTATTTACCGGCGGCCTATTATGAGGACCAGCGCCGTAAGGGGTGGCGCGAAAACCATATGTATAAGCTGCCTTCAGGTGATGTGGTGGCCATTTATAACGATGTCACCGAGCAGAAAAAGGCCGAGCTGGAGTTAAAAAACAGTGAGGAACGCCTGCGACTGGCCATGGAGGCCACCTCCGACGGCCTTTGGGACTGGCAGCCTATTACCGACGAACTCTATTGGAGCCCGCGTAATTATACAATGCTCGGTTATGCACCCGATGAATTTAAAGTTGATTCTGAAATATGGAAAAAGATTTTACATCCTGACGATATAGATGAGTCCGTCAAGAGGGTGGCTAAATGTGCTGAGGAAGGTATAGGGAGCTCTTTTGCCTTGGAATGCCGTGTGCTTGCAAAGGATGGCAGGTGGCATTGGATCATGAGCCGGGGCAAAGCAGTCTCGTCGGACGCATCAAACCGTGTGACACGCATCATCGGTACACACTCCGATATCACGGACCGTAAGCAAATGGAGATGGAGCTTTTAAAGGCCAAGGAGCAGGCAGAAGCCGCCAATATAGCCAAATCACAATTCCTGGCCAATATGTCTCATGAAATAAGAACACCCATGAACGGCGTCATCGGGGTAACAAGTCTGCTTTTGATGGGGGAGCTTACAAAAGAGCAGCGAGAATGGCTGGAGCTTTTGAAAAAGTCCTCCGACTCACTCCTTCGCATCATCAATGATGTTCTGGATTATTCAAAAATTGAAGCGGGAAAGGTCACGCTGGAAAAGAGCCAGTTCAAGCTCAAGGAAATCGTTGAGGATGTTGTTTCGTTGTTTCATATCAGTGCCCGGCAGAAGCATATCGGGCTAGAAACGGCCTTCGAGCCTCATCTTCCCGAGGTTGTATTTGGTGATGCCGTCAGGCTAAGACAAATTTTATCAAATCTCATAGGCAACGCCATCAAGTTTACTGAGAAGGGAAGGGTTGAGCTGTCGGTGAGGCAGGTCTTTTCTCGTAACGATTTCGCCAAGCTGCAGTTCACGGTTAAGGATACCGGTATAGGCATCCCGAAGGTGAAACAGGGTCTTTTGTTTGAGCGCTTTAACCAATTGGACAGCTCCTATGCCAAGCAGTACCAGGGGACCGGTCTGGGACTTGCCATTTCCAAAAAGCTCGTTGAAATGATGAACGGTGAGATTGGTGTCGAAAGTGAGGAAGGCGCGGGCAGTACCTTCTACTTTACAGTGGTTTTCAGCACCTCCGATCATCGAGGAAACGACCCGTCCAAGGATGAGCAGGCCTATCTCATGGCCAATGATGAGAGAAAAAAACGCATCCTCATGGCGGAGGATGATGAAATCAGCGGCTATCTCCTGGAGACCTTCTTAAGGAAATTCAACCTGGAGCTTCTTATCGCAGAGGACGGGGAGCAAGCCTTTGAGCTCTATAAAAATGAAGCTCCTGACCTCATTCTGACTGATATACAGA
>JAOABT010000526.1 GCA_026418215.1 Clostridia bacterium
GTTTGATAGTGGCATGTTTTATAGGGGCATGCTTGATAGGAGCATTGTAAATAAGTGGTTTTAGGGATAGTTTAAAAGCGGAGCATGACTTTGTCTTAGGTGCTTTGGGTCTAACAGGAATAGTTTAGCGCTCCGTAAATCCATCCGGGATTTAAGTCGCGCTCGCTACGCAATCCGTGCTTTGCTTTAAACTATTCCTATTACCCCCATTAATAAACCAAATCTAGCTGTTTGAAAGAGGGAGAAGAGTATGAAGGACATGATGAAGAAGCTGGCACGTACGGTTGAGTATTTGAAGAGTAAGATCAGCTTTACCCCCGAAATTGCCATCATTCTGGGCTCAGGCTTGGGAAAACTGGCCGATTTTATTGAGGGCCGACAGGAAATTCCCTATGAGGAAATTCCGAACTTTCCCCAAACCACCGTTGTGGGACACGAGGGTAAGCTCATTTTCGGGAGGCTGGGCGGGCGTAATGTCGTCGCTATGAAGGGCCGCTTCCACTATTATGAAGGCAATGACATGGAGGTTGTGGTTTACCCCATCAGAACCTTCAAGCACATGGGGATTCCCAATATCATTGTGACCAATGCGGCCGGTGGTGTGAATACGGGCTTTGTACCCGGCGACCTCATGCTTATTACCGACCATATCAGCCTGTTCTGCGATAATCCTTTAAGAGGGGAGAATCTGGATGACTTAGGGCCACGCTTCCCCGATATGTCCAAGGCTTATGACAGAGACCTTCAGAAAATAGCCCTCGAGTCGGCCAAAAACCTGGGCATAGAGCTTAAGAGCGGCATTTACTCCTATTGCAAGGGGCCGTCCTTTGAATCTCCCGCAGAAATCCGCGCCCTGCGTCTCATTGGAGCTGATGCGGTTGGAATGTCCACTGTTCCCGAGGTGATTACGGCGAGACATATGGGTATGCGTGTTCTGGGCATTTCCTGCATCACCAATATGGCGGCGGGCATTCTGGATCAGCCCCTTAACCATGAAGAGGTTATGGAGACAGGGAAGCAGGTTGAAAAGAAGTTCTCATCCCTTGTGAGCGATATTGTGGCTAATTGGAAGTAAGAGATACCTCTGAAAACTTTCGCATTGAATAAAGCGGTGCCTCCTATTAGGCACCGCTTTAAATGGTGCAAATGCAGTAATGGTGCTAGGCTATGACCGCGTTAACTCAAGATCATGATAGAGCCTGGCTTGAGCCTGCAGCTGATGAACGGGAAAGGCGCTTAAGTATTCTGTTCCGGTCAATAACCCCCAGCTTCATACAACGGTAGTCCGCCCCATTGACCGGAACGGCAAAGATTCTTACCAAGACCTCGTTTTCCTTTGGTATTGGTTTTCTATTTCACACTGAACAAGGACACCGGAGGCCTGCGCTTATCATAGACAACAGCCTACATAAAATTAATCCCCTTTCACCGAGTAATCGAACACTTCACCAATTTTGACACCAAAAGCGTCGGCGATTCGAAAAGCAAGCTCCAGAGAGGGAGAATACTTCCCGGCCTCAATGGCGACTATGGTTTGCCTTGAGGCCCCCACCGTTTCGGCCAGCTGCTGCTGTGTCATTTCATTTGCAAAGAAACGCAGTCTTCTGATGTTGTTTGTAATCTCAAATTTCTTAGCCATTATTTATGCCTCTTCTGTAGAAAAATAACTGGGCGAATCCTTCAAGCAGTGAACCTGCCATAAAGGATACAAACATGATATTGAGCATCACTGCAGGGGGGAAGCTTAGTGCCACGGAAATCAATGCTGCAACAAAGCCAATACCCGACGCAACGAAGCCAAATCTCATAGACTTGAGCTCAATGAGCTTACTCATTTCATCAGTTACCATTTCTGCTCCAATCGTTCTTTCGATGGCTTTATCATCACACTTGCCATTTTTCACTGTTTCCTGTACTGCGAATGAAATGGATATCAGAATGTGAAAAATGATCTGAATCACAATAGTGACAGCTATACCTATTGCTATAAAAATCAGCATAGTTATTGCCCAGGGTTTAAAATCAGCCAGGTCAAGCACACCGGACTGATACTTACCAAATGCGAAAACACAATAGGCAATGAGAACAAAGAGGCCTGTAACAATTGAAACAATCGTCTTTTTTTCTTGATACGACATACCAATACTCCTTGAGTGCGTAAATATTTATATACACATTGTAGCGTACATGATACATCATGTCAAATAAAATTTACAAATAGCCTATAGAATGGGAAAAAAGCCCGCCTTTCGGGGAGCTTTCTTTATCAGAGGGTTTGTAGATGGTCCCTCCTGTCGAATGCCAAGGAGGGACATTGACAAACGGACTCTTTGAGCCAACAGGCAGCGTACGCCTGACCTTAATACCTTGTTTCTATCAAAGAGCTATTTACCGTCCAGCCTCTTTGTCTTTTTCATCATCTATAATAAGATTCTTCGGTAATACCACTCTGATGTAGGCTGAATCCTGATTAAGGGTATTAAAAGGCTCAAACATTCTTGCCATGACCCAGACCTCGCCCCGGAAAGAGGCGAGGGGGCCCTTACGCTCTAAGACCAGGTTGGCTGCATCGGAGTTAAGATAAAGGTTTACTTCTAAGCAGTCCCTTAGGTAGTTTCTCTGTGCTTTTGGAAGGGTCTTACTCATATATACCTGAATACTGTCCACATCTTTGTTTTCGACTCTAGCAGGATCTAGTCTGTCTCTTATACACATCT
>JAOABT010000536.1 GCA_026418215.1 Clostridia bacterium
CCCCTGGAGGTCCGAGCCCTGAACCTTGCCGGACATGATGAGCTCGCTCAATACCGCCAGATTATCCGCCACAGGTGTTTCTATTAAAATTTCCTTGGCCTTGTCGTAATCGCCAAGCATCACGCTGGCCTCAACCAGTGCTTTGCTGAGTTCTGCATCGGCTTTGTCTTTGGCATACAGGTCTGAACCTTCATCTACAAGGTCAGCAAGCTTGATTTCCTTTTGGGAGTTATCGGGAAGGGTCTTCATAAGCGTTTGGCCACCGGTTTCTACCATTTGCTCAATTTGTGCCACTAAAGCGGCTCTGTCCCCTGCCGCAGCCAAGTTGGTATCCAGGGAGGCCATGTTGTCCACTTCATCCTGGGTATTTGACAATATAATGTCTTTGAGGCTGTCTTCGGGGGATTGTGAGGAATCAGTCGGATTATCCTGCTTTGGAGCACCTGACGGGTCATCCGTTGCGTTTGACTTGTCGGCAGCATTATCCTTCACGCCATAGTCCTCGGGATTCAGACCTGAATCCACTAGATATTGGGCGAAGGCCTGCTCTCCATTTCCAGTACTATTGGGGCTGTATGACTTGTGAAAAGCGTCCAGCTCTTCCTCCAGCGAATCCTTATCGGTTGCCGAGAGTCGTTTGCCTTGCTGGAGGGCATTCTCCACCAGGGCGTAATAATAGGCAGCTGCACGCTTATTTCCGTTGAGGGCGAAAAGTCGGGCCTTATAGAGGCTCCACAAGGAGTCACGGGAATCCTGCCTCCCCGATGCAGTTAATTTCGCGAGGGCCTTTTGAAAATCCCCGGTTTGAAGGATTGCTCCGGCTTCGACCAATGGCTTCTGGCGGTTTTCTCTCTGAGCCTTGAGCCCCAGATAGCCTGCTCCCAGCGAGAGACAAAGGATTAATAAGAACAGCGCTCCGGATTTGAAGGTCAACCTTTTTTGCGAGATACTGATCGAAAGAAGTCCGCAAAACAGAACAAACAGCACCAACGCGAGCTGTAACCACACATGCATCTTGTCCACCCCGTGACGATATGTCTATGCTTCAGGCTAGGGCTTTTCGCTCTATTCCTTGCCTTCTGTATCTAAAGAATATTCCATAACGAAGGTATTTTCAAAAACGGTAAATACTCTCCCCAACCGAAGAAGAAGGAGAATATCAAGTGGATAATGGGTACCGCCAATATGCTGAACGCAAAATACTTGAGTGTTTGATCGCTTTTCATTTTAAGGGAAAGCGGCGGCAAAAAGACCGTAAGAAGAAGCGGAATGATGTAATAGAGGTATACCGGGAGCTTCAGGAAATTCCCATAGCGGGTGACCAGAAGGCTTCCATAGACAGTGATCATTCCAACAATATTAATCAGGAAGGATTTTGCCTTGTATTGCGAGCCTAAAACAATCCGGATGACACAAAGAAAGGCAAGATATGTAACGGCGACCATGACAAGAAAGCGAAAGGACTGATCCATAAGGAATTCCTCCTTGGTGTTTTCATAAACAAAGGGGTCTGGAGTATTCTTCCAGACCCCTGTCAAACAAAGGCTGATATTTTAATCTTTCGGTTCTTGGTTATTTGACCACAATATTGACCAAGCGTCCCTTGACAACAATCACCTTAGCCACGTCTTTGCCTTCAAGAAACGGAGCAGAACGGCTGTCCTTCAGCGTTATCTCCTCAATAGCCTTGTTATCGGCACTTGAAGGCACGTTGATCTTAAACCTGATCTGGCCGTTGAACTGAACGGCGAGCTCGACCTCATCACGAACCAGCGCCTTTTCATCATGGGATGGCCACGATTCACGGAAGATGGAGGATTGGTGTCCGGTCAGTTCCCACATTTCTTCCGCAAAGTGAGGTGCGAAGGGAGAAAGCAGCTTGAGGAGGTCGAAAATGGTTTCCTCCAGGAGCTTTCTATTCTTCTTTTCAAGGTTGTCGTATTTGTAAATGGCGTTAACCAGCTCCATAAGCCTTGCAATGGCTGTGTTGAACTGGAATTGCTCTGTATCCTGGGTCACACTCTTGATGGTGCTGTGACGAATGAGATTGAGCTCCTTTTCGTCGCTGTTCATGCTGTCGGTGCTTTCCAAGCCCCGCTCGGAAACAACCTTCTCAACAATACGTTCAACACGTCCTACAAAGCGGTCAATGGCCTTGATACCGTCATCACTCCAGGGGCCGCCTTCAATGTAGGCAAAGCCAAAGGCCAGATACATTCTGAAAACATCCGAGCCATATTTTTGGATGTATTCGTCCGGCAGCACTGTATTGCCTCTGGATTTTGACATCTTCTGCCCGTCGGCTCCCAGAATGGTTCCCTGGTGGACGAGCGACTTGAAGGGCTCGTCAAAATCAAGGTAACCCATATCACGGAGGGCCTTGGTAAAGAAGCGCGCATACAGAAGGTGCATGGCCGCATGCTCGGCACCGCCGACATACTTGTCAACCGGAAGCATCTTGTTGGTCCACTCGCGGTTGAAGGCCTCTTCGTGGTTTTTGCTGTTTGGATATCT
>JAOABT010000540.1 GCA_026418215.1 Clostridia bacterium
CTCATAAATCTGGGACCCGCACCCGAGCCCAATTTGACAGTGTTGTGGTCCAAGCGTCTTCCCACTGCATTCAAGGCCTTCTGCACGAAAATAAGTCTTGAAACCAGCGCCATTCAATATGAGAATGACGATCTGATGCGCCCCATTTTTGGCGATGATTATGGCATCTCGTGCTGCGTTTCGGCCATGAAGCTCGGCAAGGATATGCAATTCTTCGGAGCGCGCTGTAACCTGCCCAAGCTTCTGCTTTTGGCCCTTAACGGCGGCAGGGATGAATTGACAGGCGAGCTGGTCGCACCCGAGGCTGAGCCATACCCCGATGACTACCTCGAGTTCAACAAGGTCATGACTCGCTTCAAAAGCTATCAGAAGTGGCTCACCTCGCTCTATGTCAACACGATGAATACCATTCACTACATGCATGACAAATACGCCTATGAAAGGCTTATGATGGCACTTCACGACTCAGAGGTTCACCGCTTTATGGCCTTCGGCATCGCGGGCTTAAGCGTGCTGGTTGATTCCTTAAGTGCCATTCAATACACCTACGTTCGTGTTAAACGAAATGAGAACGGCTTGATCACTGGCTTTGATATTGAAGGTGAGTATCCGAAGTTTGGAAACGACGACGACCGTTCCGACAGAATTGCCGTTGATATTGTTAAGAATTTCATTACAGACCTTAAGAAGCATAAGACCTATCGTGAGGCTGAGCACACCCTTTCCGTCCTCACCATCACTTCAAACGTGGTTTATGGAAAAAAAACAGGCTCTACGCCAGATGGCAGAAAGGCCGGCGAGCCCTTTGCTCCCGGTGCCAATCCCATGCACGGCCGTGATATCATGGGGGCTTTGGCTATGCTTAATTCAGTCGCTAAAATCCCCTATTCAGCCTGCAAGGACGGCGTTTCCTTGACCCTGTCCCTCACCCCCCATGCCCTAGGCAAGGAAGAAGCCTACATTTACAAGAACTTCAGCGCCATGCTCGATGGCTATTTTGCCCAAGGCGGGCATCATATCAATATTAATGTTCTGACCCGTGAAACACTTGTGGACGCCATGGAGCACCCTGAAAAGTACCCTCAGCTCACGGTGCGTGTTTCGGGCTATGCGGTGAACTTTAACCGCCTCACAAGAAAGCAGCAGCAGGAGGTTATTTCAAGAACCTTCCACGATGCCATTTAGGGAAACCTTAAATGAAGGCGACACCTGCTTCATACAAATCAACTAGTGGGTTGAATTTGCAAGGATAGGCTATCAATACAATTGCGACAGCAAAGGAAGTGCATTATGACCCAAAGCTTAATTGGCCGCATCCATTCCTTTGAATCCTTCGGAACCGTTGACGGACCCGGCATACGCTCTGTGGTCTTTCTTCAGGGTTGCCATTTCCGCTGCCTTTATTGCCACAACCCCGATACCTGGGACATGTCCGATGGAACGCCGATAACTGTAGCCGAGCTTTATCAGAGGCTTATGCGTTTTAAACCCTATTTTGAGCCTTCGGGTGGAGGTGTAACGGTTTCGGGCGGTGAGCCCCTGCTCCAAATGCCTTTCGTTAAAGAGCTTTTCAAGCTTCTCAGAAAAGAGGGTATCCATACCTGCCTTGACACTAATGGAAGCTACCCTGAGAGCACAACCTGCAAAGAACTTGACGAATTGCTGTCCTATACCGACCTTGTCCTTCTGGATATCAAGCACATGAACCCGGAAAGCCATAAAGCCCTCACAGGCTTCGGACCCCAAAAGACACTTCATTTCGCCAAGAGGCTTGCTGAGAAGGGTATACCCGTTTGGCTCCGTTATGTAGTCGTTCCCGGGCTGACAGACAGCCCAGAGGATCTTCGGGCGTTTAAGGATTTCAGCTCTCAGCAGCCCAACGTTGAAAAGGTCGAGTATTTGCCCTTTCATAAGCTAGGCGAGTACAAATGGGAGGCTCTGGGTCTTTCTTACAGTCTCAAGGAAGTATTGCCGCCTAGTCAGGACTTTATGAATACCCTTCAAAAACCATAAAGAGGGCGCTCTTTTTATTGTCATCCCCATAAGTTTAAAGTATAATGGACTTTGTTGTGTGTGAAAAAAAACCATAATCAAGGGTTTTTTTGCTTTTTTGAGGAGCTGGTGGCATGAAAAAGGGACAAAAGCTGTACGAGGTACGAAGGATCAAGGATTTACGCGACATGGTTCAACAAAGCGCCGAAATTTACGGTGATCTGGACGCCTTCCTGGTGAAAAGTCCCGCTACGGGAAAGCTGAGAAATGTCTCCTTCAGACAGTTTCAGAATGATATCAACTATCTTGGCACGGCTTTGGTGGATTTGGGCTTGAAGGACACCATGATATCCATCGTCAGCGAAAATCGCTATGAATGGTGCGTTTCGTATCTGGCTGTTGTAAACGGCGCAGGAATTGTTGTGCCGCTTGACAAGGAATTACCCGAAAATGAGCTCCAGACGCTTCTTGAAAGAAGCGACACCAGTGCTGTTCTTTGTTCAAGCGAGTTTGCAGAGCTAATCCTTGAAAAAAGGGCTTCTCTTCCAAACCTCAAGCACATCATCTGCTACGATTACGAAAAAAGCCAGGACGGTGTTTTATCCTTCGCAGAGCTTCTTCAAACAGGAAGAACGCTGGTTGACAAAGGCAGAAGCACCTACGTGGATGCTCCTATAGATGCTGACGCCATGAGCATGCTGATCTTCACTTCAGGCACCACTGAGCAAAGCAAGGGCGTCATGCTGAGCCATAAGAATGTCGCCTCCGACATCATGGCTGTCTCGAAGCTTCTTTATGCCGACAATAACGATTTGATCATGTCTATCCTGCCTCTGCATCATACCTACGAATGTACGGCAGGCTTTTTGACCATGGTCTTTCTGGGCGTCACCATCTGTTTCTGCGAAGGCTTGCGCCATATCAACAAAAACCTGCAGGAATACAAGCCCACCATGATGATGAGCGTTCCCCTTATTCTGGAGAACGTTTACACTAAGGTCGTGAAGAAGGCCCAAAAGGAAAAACGCCACGGCTCTTTGAAATTCGGCCTGTTTGCAGCCAGAACCCTTATGAAGCTCAATATTGATGTACGTCGCCAGCTTTTTAAGGAGGTTTTGGATAACCTTGGAGGCAACCTGCGTCTTATCATTTCCGGTGCCGCAGCACTTAACCCGAAGGTCAGCAAAGCCTTACGCGCCATGGGCTTCAACATCATGCAGGGCTACGGCCTCACCGAATGCTCGCCAATTGTCTCCGTCAACCGGCTAGACTATTATCGCGATGGTTCTGCGGGTCTCCCCGTTCCGGGAATTGAGGTTGACATTCATAATCCTGGTCCCGATGGCATCGGAGAAATCAAAATCAAGGGCCCCATCACCATGCTGGGCTATTACAAGAATCCCGACGCCACCCAGGCGGTCTTGAAGGACGGCTGGCTGTATACGGGTGATAATGGCTACATCGATGGCAAAGGCTTCCTTTACATATCAGGTCGCCAAAAAAACGTTATCGTGACAAAAAACGGAAAAAATATCTTTCCTGAGGACGTTGAGCTTTATCTCAACAAGAGTGAGTACATCAAGGAATCCCTTGTCTACGGCGTTGACGGAGAGGGTGATGAGGACACCATTGTTTGTGCCAAGATCGTCCCCAACATGGAGGTTCTCGTTGAGAAATTCGGACAGGTTCCTGTTCCTGACGAGCTGTACAAGCTCATTAAGCAAGAGGTTCTAAAGGTTAATAAAAAGCTGTCCTCTTATAAGAAAATCAAGCATTTTGAAATCCGCGAGGGCGAATTTGAGAAAACAACCACCAAAAAGATCAAGCGTCAGGTGGAGCTTGTTTCCTTGAAAACCATCAGCGATATGTTCAAGGTGTTTAATAAAAATGGTAAATAGCCAACCCAACTAAAAGGAGTTTATATGTTTAAAAGTACATTCCATGCGCACAGCCGTTTTGATGACGGAAAGGAAGAGCTGGAGGCGTATATCCTTGAGGCACTGAAAAGGGATTTTAAGGTCTTCGGCTTTTCAGGCCACGCTCCGGTCCTTTTTGACAGCGGATGGAATATGAAGCAGGAAAACTTCGACCAATATGTTGCCACAGCAAAGGCCTTAAAAGAGAAATATAAAGGCCAGATTGAGATCTACACCGGGCTTGAGACCGATTATTACCCTGGCTGTACCGACTGGCGCAAGAAAAAAGGCATCGACTATACCATCGGTGCAATCCATTTTTTGAAGCATCCTGATACCGGGCAGTACATGCCCATGGACGGCAACCGCGAGGAGTTTGAGATGAGCCTTGAGGAAGGCTTTGATAAGGATGTTCAAGCTCTGGTTGAGGCCTATTACAGTCAGGTCAGAGAAATGCTGATGAAAATGACACCCAACGTTGTGGCCCATCTGGATGTCATACGCAAAAATAATAATAACAGAGACTATTTTGACGAGGACGATGATTGGTACCGGGACGAGGTCATGAAAACCCTGGAGGTCATCTCCCTCACGCACACTATAGTAGAGGTCAATACGGGAGGGATCTCCCGAGGCTATGTCAAGGAGCCCTACCCCAGTCGGTGGATTTTGGAGGCCTGCCATGATCTGGACATTTCTGTCATGGTCAACTCGGATACCCATCATCCCAGTACCATTGACTGCTACTTCAAGGAAAGCTACGAGCTTCTCAAAAGCATAGGATTCCGCAGCCAACGCATCCTCTATCACGATAAATGGTGCGATGTCGGCCTCTGATAGCTTACAACCTCGAAAGGAAGACGATTATGAAAGTAATACACCTCATTGGCGGTGGAGATGAGGGTGGGGCCAAGAGCCATGTCCTTCAGCTTGTAAAAGAGCTTGGCAAACACATTGATGTCACCCTGGTGAGCTTTAGAAGAGGCAAATTCCACGAAGATGCCGTTGATATGGGTATTGATGCCCGCGCCATTCACAGCGGCAATGTCATCCTGGATTTGAATAGAACCCTCAAGCTGATTAAAGAAGGCGGTTATGATGTCATCCATTCTCATGGCGCCAAGGCCAATATGATGGCCTCCATTATCAAGCGCATGACCGGTATTCCTGTGGTAACAACTGTGCACAGCGACTACCGTCTGGACTACATGCACAGCGTTTTGAAGCGCTTCTCCTTTGGCGTCATCAACATGATCGCCTTAAGGCGGATTGATTATCACATCAGCGTTTCCAACAACTTCAAGGAGATGCTCATAGACCGTGGCTTTAACCCCCAGCGCATTTACTCTGTTTATAACGGCATCCCGTTTGATAATGATATTCCTCCCTACACACGCAGGGAGTTCTTCGAGCGTTTCAAGGTCCCCTTCCCCGAGGACTGTGTTCTTATCGGTATCATGGCAAGGCTTCATCCTGTAAAGGATCATGAGACCTTCCTAAAAGCTGCTGCTGAGGTCGTGAAAAAGAACCCCAAGGCACGGTTTCTTATCAGCGGTCCCGGTGATGAATTGAGGGCTCCTCTCTCCCAGCTTGCCGAAAAGCTCGGAATTGCATCCTACGTTTACTTTACGGGTATGGTGGACCGCCCGTTCGATTTCTTCCAGAGCATCGATATCAATGTCCTGACGTCTATCAGCGAAAGCTTCCCCTATGTCATTCTGGAAGGCACCCGCTTTGCCAGGGCAACCGTCAGTACGCGCGTAGGGGGCTTAGGCGACCTAATTGACTCGGGTGAAAATGGCTATCTTGTTGAACCACGTGATTGGAAAGCACTTGGTGAACACCTTGCAGAGCTCTCTTTAAACAAGGAAAAACGCGAACGGATGGGCGCGCTTATCAAGGAAAAGGCAGAAAGTGAATTTTCCTTAAAACATATGTGCCACACCCAGCTCAATATTTACAAAACCATTCTGAACACTGAAAAGAAGCTCAAGGCCGACGGAAAGAAATATGATGTCGCCATCCTGGGCTATTACGGCTATAAAAACAGCGGCGACGAGGCCATTCTGCGTTCCACGCTCAATGCCTTCCGAAAGCTCGATCCGGATCTTTCGTACATTGTCTTTTCACGCGACCCCAAGGAAACAAAGAAGCATTATCAGGTGGATTCCTTCAACCGCTTCAATCTTCTTAAGGTACGAAAAATCCTGAAGAGCACACGGTTATTCCTGGCAGGCGGCGGCAGCCTTATTCAGGACAATACCAGCACACGCTCCATTCTTTATTACCTGACGGTACTAAGAATGGCCAAAATGTGCGGAACAAGGGCTATGCTCTTTGCCAACGGCATCGGCCCCATAAAGAAAGCTTTCAATCGACGCAATGCCACCAGGGTTCTTGACCATCTCTATGCCATCAGTCTTCGAGACTCCGAATCCTTTCAGGAAATCAAGTCCCTTGGCATCAGCAAGCCTCATATCTATGTGACCTCAGACCCCGCCATCCTTCTTAAACCTGCTGCTGACGAACGTATTCGAAAGCTTATGGATAAAGAGGGCGTTCCACATGATAAGCCTTTGGTCGGTTTTTCAATCAGAAAATGGGCTGATTCGAGCTATTTAGAAGATATAGCAGCCATTGCCGATTTCTGCTCTGAAAAGCTTGGCGCTTATGTCGTCTTTATCCCTATGCAGTTCCCTTCGGATTATGAAATCTGCAGTGAAGTGAAGAACCGTATGAAGCATCCTGCGACCATTATCAAGAATATGTATTGCCCTGAGGATATGCTGGGCTTTGTTGGCAAGCTGGAGCTGCTTGTGGGTATGAGACTTCACTCCCTCATTTATGCTGCGAGCCAATGCGTCCCGCTGACAGGTCTCGTTTATGAACCCAAGGTCGACGCATTCCTGAATGAAATCGGGCAACCCTCGGCAGGAAGCATTGAAAAGCTTGATAAGGACAAAGTCCGAGCCATTATTGAAGAGCTTTGGAATAGCAAAGCCGATATAAAGGAAAGGCTTCAAAAGTCTAAGGAAAGGCTTGCACTTATGGCTCAGATTAATGTTGATACAGCCTACCAGACTTTAAAAGGGAATGACAGCGGGCTTTTTAGGAATTCGGAACGTGAGGATTCAGCGCTTGCACGTCCGTGGCTGAGATCGGTTGCTAACCGGTATGGATGATACTCAATTCAGCCCTATAAACCATCCAATGAGTTATGTTTAATCCTTTAATCTCGTCTGGCATTGAAAGTCGTTACATTAAGAATGGCTGCCAATTCACGAGCAGCTGTAAAAATAGGCAACCTGATGGATAATAAAACCTCCTTTCATTTATGGGATGAAAGGAGATCGATTTATTTTTGAGATTAATTTTTTGCTTATTTTCAGGGCGAAGCATTTTGCTCCTTCAATTTAAAAGAAACCGCTGATTGATTGCACTAGAAGCTGCTGAGCTTGTTTCTTCTAAGACCGAAGTATAGGACAACAGCTGCAACCAACCAGAAGTAAACTACCATGTAAGGCACTTCAAAAACGTTCTCCAAAAGATTGTGAAGCAGCACACCGCAAAGGCCCGCCAAACCTGCAGCTGTGATGAGGCGCGTGTCATAGTCACTGGATTGCTTAACTGATCGAACAGACCAGATGACCAGGGTAAGCATCAGAATGCCGAAGGCGATAATTCCCACAAGTCCCATCTCAACCATGGTCTTCAGCCAGTAGTTATCCATGTAGAATGTTGTTGGAAATAGCTCCTTGTGGTTCATGGCCGTCGCTCCGCCAAAATGGCCAAGGCCTACGCCAAACCATTCATGGGACTGAAACATTTCCATACCAATTTTGTAACGCGCCAGACGTCCACCGGTCATGCTGCTGATGGCATACTTAGGTGATAGCATATACGTAATTCGGCTTGATACGGCCGGAATAAAGAGTGCACCGCAGCCGCCCACACCTAAAAGAATAAGCCAGCGGGGGTTGATGGCCAGGCAGAAGATAAACAGCGCCAGAGCCGCCCCCATCCATGCACCACGGGACAATGTAAAGATGAGGCTTAAGCCCATGGCACCCAGAAGGACGAGGAAAACCAGACGGTCTTTAAAGCCACGTTTACGCTGAAGAACAAGTGCCAGACATAAGGGCAGGATTAAGACAAAGATACTCCCCAAAATATTGGGGCTGCCAACGATTGAAAAGACTCTTGTGCCTGATGATCCTTCAGCTGCGTCTATCCAGCCCTTGGGCGTCGGAACCTTCATAATGTATTGCAGGATACCGTGTAAACCCATGGCTCCGCCAGCGTAAACCAGGAAGCGTACCAAGAGATAAGCCTTTTTATCGTTATCAATAAAGCTATTGAGTATGAAGAACCACAGAAGGTATTCACAAACGACACGGAAGCCCTCGATTCCTACCTGCATATAAGTCGTGTTCATCACTAAGAGAAAGATCGAGGCTCCGATAAGAAGTATCATGGGGTTGCTGACAGGGGTGCTGACCAAGGGCTGATGGCGCTTCTTAAAAAACCATTGCGAGACAACAAACACGGCGGCTACGAATAGAAACGCCTCGTCCCAGTAGCCAAATAAAGCCGATGATCCGAAGAGATCCCGGCCTATCTCATCAATAAAGGCATAGAAGGCCACACAGGGAATAAGAATGGCGCCTATAAAAGGAATGGCAAAGGATTGGGTTGATTTTCGGTAAAACCAGCTTTCCTTTAAAATACCATAGACCTTGTCGCGGAAAGCATAGGTTTTTTGATTCAAGCCCTGAAACCCTCTGTAAAATAAAGAGCCCTCCGCATAAAACGGCCTGGATGCAAAAGCCCTGAGGACTGCAGCCGTCTTGCTCTGAACCATCGTTCTTCCAACGGCTTCAACAAAACGGGCAAAGACACTTTGGCTCAGGACCGTAATAAATGCGATATAGAATCTATAGATTGAACTGTCTTTGTACCAGACTTCAAGCATGAAACTGTCCTCATTAATGCGTTATTTTTCCTTAATATCCATAACCACGCCGTCAATGCCCAAGGCATAGATGGTCTTGATATTCAGCTTAGAACCGACGCTGACAGTTGTTCTGCCGATTTTAATGGTTTCCTCATTAGCCTTGTCTGCTACCTCAAGGTCAACATAGACATCATTTAAGGAGGGGCTTTCAGCCTCCACAAGCTTTCCATCTGCTGTAGTGACTTCGATTACTGCAGGTACCTCTTTGATTGCGACGATCTTGGCATTAACAAAGCCGTCGTTATCATAGTAGAGACGCTTGTCCTTTTCCAGGGCTTTTGAGAAGGTATCCGGCATTGCAGCGCACTTGACAGTTACAATGTAATTCTTGACTGGAATCTGTCCGCTCTTTTCCTTGCTTCTTTGGATCAGCTTATAGCCTACTCCTCCGACCACCAGAACAATGGCCAGAAGAATAATGAAATCAAAAATGTTCACCTTGCCAAATAATCTGCCCTTTTCATCAATAAGCTTCATGTTTTGTTTTCCTCCCAGATTGGATCCTTTTTTATTTTGCCCTGTTTAAAAGCTCAGACAAGCTCTTGGTGAGGGCTCTTCTATCATAACGGGCAATCTCGGTCTGATCAGGGTCAATGAGCCTTTCGCCCCTTTGCCAGGCTTGATAAAGCTTAAGAAAGCCCTTTTCAATACCTGTAACATCTGACCAGTCACAAACAAGACCCGTTTTTGTTTTATCAATAAGACCGGCTGCGGCGCCCTTGGCAGGAATAACAGCTAATATCGGTCTGCCGGTTTGGATGTACTCAAAAATTTTGCCCGTGTAAAAGGCCTCGGAGCCCGGCCCGCCGCCTTCAATTAAAAGCATGGCGTCAGATTGAAGCATGTTCTTAAGGCATTCATCGTGCTGCATATAGGAAATGGCGTCAACACAGCCCTTCAGACCGTTCTTTTCAACAAGACGCTCCATGACCTCGTGCTTGAAGCTCCCTATAAAACGTACCCGTATTTTGCTTTTCTCAACCATCCCCGAAGCAACAAGATGGCCCACAGCCTCCAAAAACTGGTCAGGCTTGCGGCGCTCATACAGCGCTCCGGTATAGGTAATGGTAAATTTGTCATTTTGGGGCTCGCCCGAATTGAGGCTTGAAAAATCCTCGGCATCATAACCGTTTGGAATGACGAACATGCGTGTTTCAAGGTTGAGGCCGGGATTTAGCCTGACAAAGTTATCCTTCATGACAGG
>JAOABT010000570.1 GCA_026418215.1 Clostridia bacterium
GCCCTGTATCCCGCACCAATACTATGTACCGACAATGCCGCCATGATTGCGGCCGCCGGCTATTTTGCCCATTTAAAGGGAGAAAAAGCCGATATGACCTTGAATGCCGTACCAAATCTCCACATCGGAGAAGGCCACTAAGCCTGTGAATTATGTGGAAATATTCATAAAAACCGCTTGTATTGCCCGTTTTACCTGTGGACAACTTTGTGGATAGTGTGGATAAGCTTGTTAGTTATCCCCCAGTGCCTGGTACATCTGATAATACTGCTTGACCTTTTTGACATAATCCTGGGTTTGGGCATAGGGCGGAATGCCCCCGTATTTCTTAACCGCATTGGGTCCGGCGTTATAGGCTGACAGCGCCAAATCGAGGTTCCCATCGAAGGCCTTCATCTGGTAATACAGATATTGAGTGCCGCCCTTGATGTTCTGCTCGATATTGTAAGGATCGGTCACGCCAAGTCCCTCTGCTGTTCCCGGCATGAGCTGCATGAGCCCCATGGCACCGGAGGTTGACAGCGCAAAGGGCTGAAAGCCGGATTCCTGCTTTATGACAGAGCGCACAAGCTTAGGGTCCAGTCCGAATTGACTGGAGTATTTATCTATAGCCTCGTTGATACGGGGCATCAATTCCTGAATTTGATCCTGCGAAAGCCTTGTGTAGACCGATTCGTAAGAGCCCGACACAAGAGGATACTTTGTGGTGCCGGTTCCTGTCGAGGGGCTTAGGTAGTTGCTGTCTTCACCATTTAAGAGGCTTGGAACAATAGAAGGAGCAGCAGAATTTAAACCCAGCGAGGCCTCGTCTAAGGCAGAGGAAAAACTGCCGGCATTGGATGGGTCGGTTGTGATCGAAGGGTCAGTCAAGTTATCGGGCAGATTCATTTTGACGGGAAGCCTTCCCTGAATGTCGGCTATTTTTTGACTTAAGATATCGGCTATACGGATATTAGACTGAATCATAAAAACCTCCTCATTCCATTATATCGGATGAGGAGGCTTTTTTCAAAACCAATCGGCAGGATTCGACAGCCTTATTCTGGTCTTGGCTGTAGTTTTATCCAGGCCAAGGTTTCCTCAAGGTTTTCGAGGAATATGATTTTACCGGGAATCCCTGCAAGGGTTGGGAGCAGGTAGTTAAGCTCTTCCACAAGCCGTGACTTGAGCTTTAAATGGCTTAGGTAATCCTCGTAGCGCACATCCTTTTTAAGGCGCTGTGCGGCCTCATATTCAAGATCTCCCTGGAGTCTTTGAATATCCTCACGGATAAGCCGCGTTTTGATGGCTATTGATGAGATCTCCTGCTTGAGCTCCCGTATTCGCCCACGAACCTGCTTTTTCTTTGCATAAAGCCTTAAGGGGAAGAGGAAGCTTCCAAGAGCCTTTTCATCCTTGATAAAGGCGTACCAGCCATTGACCTCGTTCGTAATGTCGTGGTTCAGCCCCTTAACCTTCTCGACGTTTTGGTTGAATAGCGCCACCTTTTCCTTGATTTTATCCGAGTAGTCCTCATAAACCTTGCGTAGGAAGCCATTGGATTCTTCTCCAAGATCATCGGTCAGCTTGAGGATGTGGTTCCTGATTTCAATCAGGCCGGCGATAAGCTCCGCGGCAAGGGTAAATCGTCTTTCAAGTCCTTCTGCTGCCATTCTTACACCTCCTTGAGCCAGCTGGCATTGGCCCAGCCGACGGTACCTTCAGCCAGCTTGACCTTATACCATAGGACACCGTCTCTGTCCTGGGTCTTTTCGTTAAGATACTCCACCCTGGTATCAGGCTTCATGAGAATAAGCTTCTTGGAGTCGGCCATGGGTGCCGACCTTAGATAAAGACCCTTGGATGCCGTGACCACCATCCGTTTAACGGCTGCTCCATTTGCAGGAGCAGCTGTAGGCGTCACCGAAGAAGGGCTGACCCGGAAAACAGCCGAGAGCGTCTTGCTCTGTGAAATAACATTGGTGAAGTAGATTTCGGTATGAGCCAAAAAGGATGTATTAAGGTAATAGGCCTGGGGATTAAGCCTGAAGAGGAAGGCCTTTCCCGCCTCAGTAAAGGAAAACAGCCCGTAAAGCACAGTCAGTGTGATGAGGATGACAACCTTATAGTGGTAAACAACTCTAAAAGGGATCATAAGGAAATGCCAGACTGTTTTAAGGAACCTCTTAAGGTTGAACGACGCAGGGACATGGTAGGATTTTGACCGTCTGGGTTTGTACTGTCGGGCTGATAACAGCCTTTGCTTTGCTTTACCGACAAATCCCAGCGGGTCACCTTTAAACATCCGGCTCTTAGGGATCTGACTCTTATACACATCTCCGAGCCCAC
>JAOABT010000534.1 GCA_026418215.1 Clostridia bacterium
TGCTTGTCCTGAGGCAGCGCCGACAGAACCGCAGCCGCCTGATTTGGCTTTAAATAAGCCAAAATCAGCGCAATGGTCTGGGGATGCTCGCTCTGGATAAAGTTGAGCACCTGGGACGGGTCAGCCTTTCTCACAAAGTCGAAGGGACGCACCTGCAGCGACACGGTCAGCTTGTTGATGATTTCCATGGTCTTTTCAGTGCCCATGGCCTTTTCAAGGATGTCCTTGGCATAGCCGATACCACCCTCGGTGATATACTGCTGCGCCAGACATATTTGATAGAATTCATTCAAAACCCTTTCGCGCTCGTTGGGCGAAACGGTTCTGATATTGGCTATTTCAAGGGTTAACTGCTCGATTTCTTCTTCTTTCAGGTGTTTGAAAATCTGGGCCGAACGCTCAGGGCCCAAGGTGATCAGCAGCATGGCCGCCTTTTCTCTGCCAGACATCTCCCTAAGGGTCTCATTCTTGATGGGCATTGTACTTCTCGCACCTCCGGCCTAACTTAGACAAAAACTGTTATTCCCAATCCTCCGCGATCCAGTTTCTCAAAAGCTGGGCCACAGCGTCGGGGTTCTGCTGAACGAATTTTTCAATCTGCTTCTTAAGCTCAGATTGCTCCTCGATGTTGATATCCTTAATTTCTTCTTTTGCTTCCAGTGCAGCTTGTGCCTTTCCTCCGGCTGTTGTTGCGGCTGCGGCTTCAAGAGCGGCAGTCTGAACGGCTTGGGGAACGGCCTTCTTCTTCGGCATTGCCGTAATGACCATGACGAGAAGAAGAATGAGCATAATCACGTAGAAGCCGAATTTGTCGAATAGCTGGCCTGCCGTATCGACGAGGGTGACCTTGGGCTGCTCCTCGGGAGCCAGCTTTTGAACACTGATGGTGATATTCTGCACAGGTACGCCTGTTGCAGAGGCAGCCGTTTGTCTCACCTGCTCAAGGTAGGCTTGGGACAGGCCGTCAGCATTCTTGATACGGTTGCCGTACCACAAGGAAATCGACATGGTGGACTGATCGTTGATCAGCTTGCCCAGAGCCTTTTCAGTCTCGGAATTGGTCTGGTTGAAAATACGGTCTTTCACCGTATGGTTCTTCTCGTAACTTGAATTGCCGCTGCTTCCTGTCTGATAGGAAGGCGTTGTTGTCGTAGGGTTTGTATCAGTGCCTGGAACACTTCCCGGATCACCATTCTGAAGCGTCTCAGTTTCTGTCTCCTCATTCTTGACAAAACCCTGTCCATCAGCGTCGGGAGCCGTATATTGGGTTGAGCTGCTCTTCAGGGAATCAAAATCAAGGACGGGATTGGCGGAAACACTCATGGTGTCAAAGAATTCGTTCTGTGCAATGCCCACCTTGAAAATGTCGTAAACCTTTCCTTCGAGCTCCAGCTGCCTTTGACGGCGCATTTCATCCTGACTGGTGGCTCTTGCAAGGTCAGGCGCATCGTTTCGGGAAAGGGGATTGAGGTTTTGGTCTACGATGGTGATGTTATCAGCCGGAATGCCTAAGGATGCCGCTACAACGTTGGCTGCAGCCTCGACCTGCTCGGGCTTCAAGGTCTTCTTGGTTTTCAGCATGACATAAGCGCTGCCCTTGTCCTCCTCAGCCTGCTGATCAGACACCCAATAGGTCTTCTCGGGCTTGGAGTACTGGACGGTTGCGTTTTCTACATTTTCGAATTTCTTAAGCTTATAGACAAGATCGCTGGTGAGGTAATTCTTCCAAAGGTTCTCCTTATCGCTCTCAGTAGCTGTGAGAGAGAGCTTGCTCCACGTGTCGGAGAAGGTCACCTCGGGAGAAACGATGCCCTGGGTCGTGAGGTCGAACTCAATATCCTTCTTGCGCTTACTGTCAACAAAGATCTGATTGTCGCCCTTCTGGAATTTGATATTGTTTTGGGTGAGATAATTGACAACAGGCTGGAGATTGACGTCCTGCTGATCGTCAAAAAGCGGCACATAGGTCACCTTCAAGGTGAGCATGAGCGTGACGACGATTGCTGCGACCAGTACTCCCGCCATAATATAGATGCGTGTCCTTTGGCCCTTTTCAAGCCCAGTCCAAAAGCTCTTGACCTTATCAAAAAGTTTTGTTATTCCTTCCGGCATAGCATGGCCCTCCCGATAAAGGCTTCTCTTACGTGTAATAAGTCACTTTTCTGTGGTAACCGTTTAATTTATTTCAGAATCATACCTGCATGCGCATGATTTCCTGATAAGCATCCATGACCTTGTTACGAACCTCCATAACAAACTGGAGGGCGATGGTTGCTTTTTGTCCTGCAATCATGACCGAGTGGATATTATCGGTTCTTCCCGCAATAAAGTCCTCGGTCATTTTATTGGATTCCTGCTCTAAAC
>JAOABT010000551.1 GCA_026418215.1 Clostridia bacterium
CTGTTAGTCCTTTACTCACCCGTGATCCTAACAGTATTTGAGGAAAATAAGGGTCTCACAGCTCTGGGCGTTGTCCTATCAACCGCCATCAGTCTTATGTACGTCTTGAATTTGTTTAGGTCCATGAAGGCCTATGCCAAAACCGAGGACACGCTTTACAAGTCCTTGGGCTGCGCCTTTTTGTTAATGTTCTTCAGCCAGATTTCTATGATGACCATGACGCGCACCTACGATGTGAATAGTGTGCTCAGCCATGTTTATCAGTTTGGCGCTTTTATACTGCTGTTCAATGTGTTTTATCTTCACGGCATACAAAGGCCTTACATACTTCTTTCCAAGGCAAAGGAGGAGCTGAAGTGCTGTCTGGAAGAGCTGGACAGTCTGGTTGATAAGCGCACCACAGAGCTTCGGTGCATCAACGAAAAGCTTTTGGCCGACCAGGAGATTGCGCGGGGCATGCAGCTTTCCATGCTTCCTGTAAGCCTTCCGAAAAATGAATTTGTGAGCTTTGCTTCGGGCTATGTGCCTGCTGAGAAGCTAAGCGGTGACTTTTACAACGTGTTCAAAATTGATGATATCCGCTTTGGCGTTTGTATCGGCGATGTTTCAGGGCATGGCGTATCGGCAGCCATGCTCTCCATCTTTACCTTTCAAAAGATGCAGTCCCTCATGGAGGAAACCGGGGCAGACGGCATGGCCATACCCTCGGTTGTCTTAAAGCATTTGTATGCTTCCTTCAACGCCGCCAACTTCAATGAGGATATGTATATTGTCATGCTTTACGGTGTCTTCAACAGTGAAACGGGTATTTTCTCCTACGCCTCGGGAGGGCTCAATACCATGCCGCTCAGGGTGCGTCCCGACGGCTCCATGCAGGAGCTTGACAATGACGGCTTTGCCATCTGCAAGATGGGGGATCTTCTTAAGCCAAAGTTTGTAAACCACCAGGTTTTGCTTTTCCCCGGCGACAAGCTGGTTCTTTATACGGACGGTCTTGTTGATGCAAGAAACCAGAATAATCAGAGCTATTCCGTTCAGGGCTTAAAGAATACGATTCTCAAGCACTATAAATGGGGCGCAGAGCAGATGACCGAGGCTGTTGTCAAGGATATTAAGGCTTTTACACAAGGAAAGCCTGCCGATGATATCACAATTTTGACCATTGATGTCCTGCCTCCGTTTTAATGAGGATGTGACCCTATGAAGCGTCTCTATTATCCCTTTTCACAATTTTTACTGGAGCGATACGGTGCCAAGGTCTACAAGCTGCCCGTGAATATTCCGTGCACCTGCCCCAACCGCGATGGGACCAAATCCCGCACAGGCTGTATTTTCTGCGGGGAAGAGGGGGCTGGCTTTGAAACGCATTCCTCCGAGGTTTCCGTCAAGGATCAGCTTCTCACCAATATGGCCTATATTCATAAGAAATATAAGGCTACACGATTTATTGCCTATTTTCAAAGCTACTCATCAACCTATCTTCCCGCAGATGTTTTGGAGCGCTATCTTGAGGAATGCCTTTTAGAGGGGATTGTAGGAATTTACGTATCAACCCGGCCGGATTGCATTGAAGAAAGTCATATTGAGATTTTTAATAAATGTGTTCACCGGGGTCTTGATGTTGTCGTAGAGCTTGGACTTCAAAGCGTTAATGAGAACACTCTTTTATTCATAAACCGCGGGCATACCGTAAAGGATTACGTGGAGGCTTCAAAACGCCTTCATGCTGCTGGTATTGCAACCTGTGCCCACATTATTACGGACATTCCCTCGGACAGCATGGAGGATGTGGTTGCCTGCGCCCATTTTTTGAACCGGCTGGGAACCCAACAGGTCAAATGCCATTCACTCTATGTTCTGGACAACACAGGTCTTGGCAGTCTCTATAAAAAAGGACAATTCAAGCCCCTGGAGCTCTCGGATTACCTTGAGCGAACCATCGCCTTTGTTGAACATTTACACCCCGACATAGCCGTTCAACGGCTCATCGGAAGAGCGCCCGAGGAGAGGACGCTCTATGCCAATTTCGGTATGAGCTGGTGGAAGGTATTAGCCCTCCTGGAAGAAAAAATGAGCCTGGAAAATCGCTTTCAAGGCCGCTTGGCATAATGGACAAATTATCTATTATATGCTAGACTGGAAAAAGTTATATGCTTTCTTTGCCAGGGGTTCAACGAATTTGTGGAGGGTTTTTGCGAAATGAATACCAATGTGAATTCCAAGACCAAGCTTGGGTTGTGGCTTTCCACCTTCATATCGATTATTGGTCTCTTACTCATTGTTCTCATCGCTTTTATCATTGAAAAAACCATTGAACCAAATCTTAACCGTACCATGCTGACCATTGTTTCTGTGATTATCGCCATTATCCCGCCCATTCTTTGGCTCTCCATTTTCTATCGCCAGGATAGGCTAAATCCGGAGCCCAAAAGCTTCGTCTTTAAAACACTGCTATTAGGTGCACTGGTTCAAAAAGCCCTTTATGCTCCCATCATCTCACTGGTTTTCCCCGGGAGCAACGGCGGTATTGCTACAGCCGCGCGCGATTATGTCGCTTCCATTATCCTCGTAGCCCTTATTCAGGAATCGACGAAGCTGCTGTCTGTGCGTTATAGCATTTACCCCAGCAACGAATTTGATGAAAAAATCGACGGTATCATTTACGGTTCCGCTCTGGGTCTAGGCTTTGCCATGATGACCAGCATCGACTCCATCATCGTAACCGGCGGAGCCGCGCTCACCAACGTTACTTCCCTCGTTGTTATTGAAACCTTTGCTCAAGCAAGCATTACAGGCTTGAGCTGCTATATTCTCGGTGTATCCAAGCAGAAAAAATTCAATTTCTGGAGGCTTCCGGCAGCGGTGCTCATTGCTTCCGCATTGAATGCCGTAACCCGTGTGCTTTTGGATGCGGTAACCCGAAACGGCTTCAAGGTGAATTATATATTAGGCTTAATCCCCGCTGCTCTGGTTGCCATAGCTGTGTTCAGCGTACTCGTTTATATCTCCTCACGTAACGAAAAGGAAGGCGCGAAGGCACAAGTCCAGATCCTTGATCAAAAAAAGGCGCTCGTTGGCATCATACCGGTATGGGTTATACTCGTGCTTGCCCTGGTTGTGGGCTTTACCGTTTCGCATGTATCCACAAAAACCGCCCAGGTTTGGGTTGACAACAGCATCAATCTTCAATACCCCTCCAAATGGATACAATATAAAAACGGCGGTGAACTCTTTAAGGCTGCCAATATGCTTAAGGGCGGCGGACAGGAATTCGTAAGCGTTCAGAAAATTCCTCTCAAAAACCTCCTGACCGTTGAGACCAAATCCGAAGAGGAAACACTTCAGAACATAGCTGCGGCTTGGTCCATCAAGTCCGGTATGTCCTATCGCTTCTATCAGTCCGAAAAGGGTTATTTCTTGAATTCAAACGGCAAGGAAACCTATGTCATTGACTATATCTATATTGCTAATGACCAGACTAAGCTGGGCGACAGCACAAAGCCTGCCATGGGCTTTGCCAGAGACGTTATCTCTGTAGCAGGCGACCAGGTTTATATTGTGACACTTTCATCCGGCTACGACGAATATGTTTTAAATAATAACGTTCTCAACGAAATGAGCTATACCTTTAAGAAATAATGACGGCCACTTCGAAAAGAAAGGACTGGAGTAATTATGATGTTTAGAAAAGATTCAATGAAACGTAAGAGCCTGGTCATGGCCGTCATTCTCACGATTGCCATGCTGTCCACTTCCTGCACCATGAAGAAGGAAGATGATAATCCGCCATCTGCGCCACTTCTCACTGTAACCAGCGTCACAAAGGATTCGGTTACCCTTGCCTGGAGCGAAAGCTATGATAACGAAGGCATCGACGGCTACAAGCTCTATAAGGATGGAGATGTGGTGAAAGAGCTTTCCAAGACCGAGTACAAGGACACCGAAGTCAAGGAAGGCAAGGAATACGAATATTATGTTGTGGCCTATGATGAAGCCGGAAACCGTTCTTCCAAGAGCGTCAAACAGCGCGTGAAGGTTGCCGACAGCTCTACGTCCACCGACGGTCCAACCAACAGCAAGCTTGATATGCAGAAGCTTTCCCGCTCCACCATCAAGCTCTACACCCTTGACAATGATCTCAACATTATCGCCATGGGCTCAGGCACCATCATTAACAAGCAAGGCTACATCCTGACAAACTTCCATTGCGTAGGCAATGAAGATGGCAGCCTCGCCAACAAGGACGGCTATGTGGCCATTGCGTTAACCGATGATATTAAGAAGAATATTCAGCCCCAATATATTGCGCAGTATCGAAGCGGTGTTCAGCCCTTGGATATCGCCGTTGTCAAAATCGTTTCCGACCTTAACTGGAACGAGGTTTCTCCTGAGGACTTGAATCTGGTTCCTGCAAAGCTAGGCGATTCCGAAAAGATTAAAATGGGTGATGACATCAATATTCTGGGTTACCCCGGCGTTGGAGGCGAGACCATTACCTTTACCGCGGGCCGCGTATCGGGCTTTATCGATGATAACGCAGATGATGAAACTGACTGGATTAAAACCGATGCCATTGTCAATCATGGCAACAGCGGAGGTACAGCCATCAATCAAAAGGGTGAAATGATCGGTATCCCAAGCGCTAAAATACCGGGTCAGGACCAGGATATCATGTTCCTCTTAAAGCCTATCAACCAGGCTAAGCCAATTATTGAGGATGCCATGTCTCAGGGAGACAATCCTGAACCTGTCTCTTATACACATCTCCGAGCCCACGAG
>JAOABT010000555.1 GCA_026418215.1 Clostridia bacterium
GATAATGAGCGTAAGTAAAAGGCCAACGATGGTAATGTTGTTGAACTTGGGGATGAACTGCTTGTCAAAGTACTCCTGACCCTTGTTCTTAACGACAAGGGCTCTTGTGATGATACCCGCCGTAAGCGGAATAACAACAAACAGCACGACAGATAAAATGAGCGTATCCCACGGAACGGCAACGCCGCTCACACCCAGCAGGAAGGCCACAATGGGTGTAAAGGCGACAAGGATGATGAGGTCGTTGGTTGCCACTTGAACGACCGTGTAGGCGGGATTACCCTTTGTCAGAAGACTCCAGACAAAGACCATGGCCGTACAGGGGGCCGCTCCCAAAAGCACCGCACCGGCCAGATAATCCTTGGCAAGCCCGGCCGGAATAAAATCCTTGAACACAACATAGAAGAAGAAAACAGCTATGCCATACATGGTGAACGGCTTAATCAGCCAGTTGGTAACCCATGTGACATACAGTCCCTTTGGGTTTTTTCCCACATTTTTAATGCTCTGAAAATCCACCTTCATCATCATGGGGTAAATCATGACCCAGATGAGGACTGCAATAGGAATTGAGACCTTGGCATACTCAAATTGCCCCAGAAATTTGGGAACACCCGGCAGGAACCTTCCTAAAAGGACGCCTGCCACCATGCACAGGATGACCCATACAGTCAGAAACTTTTCAAAAAAGCCTATACCCTCTGTTTGATTCTTTTTCATTTCTTGAACACTCCTTTGATTATTCTATTTACACATATCCTCTCGCTTGCACTTTTGCCGGTTGCTGCAGTCGGTCTCATAGCTTTCAAGCTTCTTAAGCCGTTCACCCAAATACTCGCAAAGCCCCCGGTTTTGACTTAAGAATTCCTCGTTGAGCTTATAATAAGCCCACTGGGCCTGCTTGACATAAGAGAGAAATCCTGCTTTTTTTAAGGCCGTTAGATGGCGTGACGCATTGGATTGGGTAAGGTTCAGACATTTCTCGATTTCACAGACGCACATTTCGCCGTCCCATAAAAGTGAAAGAATGCGGAGTCGGGTTTCATCGGACAGTGCCTTAAATATTTCGATCATATTGACCTCCAGTTTTGTATATTCCTTTATGCGCATATACTCATATATAATATGCCACAAGACCTCACTCGGTTACAAGAGTCAAAATAAAATTTTTGTCTTTTTTATTGCTTTTCATCTCTCTCACTGGAAGGCTCAAGGCAAAGGAAGGTCACTCAAGGCAGGATAGAAAGCCAGGCCAAAGAAAACGCCATACGATATAATCTCTCGATCCTTGATACGGAATACTTCAGGGCTCCTGCTGTGTATTTCTATTTGCTGCATGATTTCTCTTACGGCGTTTAATCTCAGCCGCTACTAAGATTCCAGCCGGTAGAATGATTTGAAAGGGTATGGCATAATACGTGTAAATATCGACCCAGGTGAACATTTGAATGGTATTTTGATAAACAGTCAAGGCCAGGATCAGCATGAGCAGCCCCACTGGTGCCACCATTCCACGATAATCCTTCAGCTTGATAAGGCTGCAAAAGCCCCTGCAGGCAACAAGGAGGCAAATGCAGATTTTGACGAAACCGGCCAGCAGAAATACAACTGCCACCGTAACCTCAATGCGCTGCAGGAAGTTGCCTATCTTGACAAGACTTACAGCAGCGTATGAGGAAAAGTAGGTCACATCCACTGTTGGAACCCCCAATACAATAATGCTTCTCACCGAAACAAGGAGCATAATAAAACCACTGGCTAACAGGCAGGTCATATAGACCTTCCGAGGACTGCTGTTAAGCCGCAGCGATCCTAAAACGAAAAGAAACAAGACCGTTTCTGCAAAAGGGAAGGAAAATACATAAAAGGCATTTTTGATTACAGGGCCAAGGCCGTTTCCTAAAATAGGCTTTAGGTTTTCCAAGTGCATCACAGGGGCCGCCAGCAGGGTGACCAGGAAAATAGAAAACAATATGACAGGCAGAATTAAGAGCGTCCAGCGCCCAAGCACCTCTATGCCACATTTGACGCCAATAATGCAAACGATGGTCATACACAAGCCGATGATGTATTTTGGTGTTTCAGGAAGCGAAACGATATTGATAAATTCTATAAAGTTCCGTATGACCAAAGCGCCTAAATGAAAGGCATACCACGTGTATACAGCAATTGCAGCCTTCCCTAAAAGCTTACCTAAAGCATCCTCAAAGATAAAGAGGATGTCCTTGCCAGGATAAAGCATTAAGAGTCTGCTATAGACCAAAAAAACAGGCAGTGCAAGTACCATGGACAGCAGAATAGCTATCCACGAATCCTGCTTCGCATGGCCGCCCGTACCCAAAACCAGGGAGCTCCCTAACGTAAAGGTGATCATCAGCACGATCCCCTGCTTCTGTGACAGAATCTCCTTTTCCATACCATCATCATCCTTAAGCTATCATTTTAGACCCCAAATGAATGAAACCGCCTTTTTTAATGGCTCTGCGGGGCTAGGCAGCTTCACGTCCAAGGCCACCAGAGCGCCCAGCACTAATACAGCTGCCATCAAGCCAAGATAGAGGGCAAATTCCTTCCATGCCTTTTCTTTTGCCATGGGGAACAAATCAATGAGGATAAAAACAGCGACCACCATGCTCATCATGACGATCTTTGCCAGCATCAATCATCACTTACTTTCAACGGTTTTTGGACTTGCGCCGGGTTACGTAACACCATCTGCACCTTCACATTGGTTTTAAGGGCCTGAAACTCTGTCTTCCAGTTCTTGCTCACCTTTTTCCATACCTCCGGCAGATCAGATTGCACGCGGCCTCCAAAGCCAAAGATGTCCAGGCCCCATTTCATTTGAACCAGTTTAATAACGTCCTCAACATTGGCTCTTACTTCCTCTTCCAGCTTTTTAAGAACCTCAGCCAATTTATCTTCCTCAAGATAATTTACAGTCGTTCTATTTTCATTAAGATTTACTTCTGTTCGGATATTTATGTTCATTTCGAGCTTACCGCTGGATACGACCGGCTTTACTGAGGTTTTTGTCTCAAAAATCTCAAAGGACATATCGTCATGATCCGCTTTATGACTGTAATTCAGCGGTATAACACCCGTTTTTATCTTGTTGGTGGCATATAGGAAATAAAAGGTCTCCTCCTGAGTAAGAAACCCTGCCAGCTTTTCTCCGTTAAAAATGGCTGTTCCATTTAGTCGAAATGAAGCATCACCATTTGTCTTATCAATATCAACCGCTCCTGCAACGGGAGATATTCCTTTTGCCGCAAGCGCATTATAAAACTCATACACCATGACCCGGGGCGTTTTAGACACATATTTTTCGTCTTCAACCATGTTCTTAATCTCATAGGCTTTAATACTGCCTGTTTTTGCCTCTGCTTTCAGAATTTCAGCAGCGGTTGGCATTTGGGAGACAAGCATATACATATCGGTTCGGGGCTCGGAATCACGATAAATAAAGTCAATGGCCTGCAAAATGCCTTCTTTTGCCACCTCCTCACTGAATATAAACATCGCGCAATCGCTCCAGTAAAGCCTTGGAGCTGCATGATTGATTGCATTTCGAATAGCCTCAAAAACCGTCTTCCCTTCGGTTAGGATAAGCTTTGATTCCATTGTGGATTCCTTACCGCTTAGTTTCATATTAATGATTTCAATCGTCATGAGGTAGCGGCCATCCTTGCCTTTATCAATGGCTGCCCCCGCGACAATTGAGAACTGGTTGACTTCGCGGTAATTATAGCAGGCTGCTTGAGGCAATAAAAACATTATGAGTAAGAATAGAATGAGGCTTTTCTTTATTCTCATGAGGATTTACCCCGATGCGTTTTTAATCTGACCCTATTTCTGGCAATCATGTCCGAGCGGCTTTTCATAAACCATATGGGAGCTCTTATGGCGGTATCCTTCATATCCTCCGGATTCAACGATGTTAAATCCATAAGGTAGGGAACCCCAAAGGAACGCATGGAGCAAAGGAGGAGAAGCACGCACGTAATGCCGAAAACGTACCCATAAAGGCCTATAAAGGACGATACTATAAGTAAAAGGATTCTAATAGTGATGATGGCGCCCTTCATTTTTGGCAGGATAAGCCCTGTAATGCCTGTTAGAGCTACAACGATGACAACGGGGGCACTGAAGAATTTGGCTTCTACCGATGCCTGCCCCAGCACAAGAGCTCCAACGATGCTTAATGCCTGCCCGATAGCTGTGGGCATTCTGATGCCTGTCTCACGCATAATCTCAAAAAACAGCAGCATGAGCAGCACCTCAATGATTGTTGGAAAGGGAATACCCTGACGAGCGGCTGATATGCTTAAAAGCAGCGGAGTAGGAATAATTTCCTGATGATAGGTTAGGATCGCCACATAAACAGCGGGAGCACTGACCGTAATAATTAATCCTATAATCCTTAAAAGCCTGTTTATGGACGTGAAATAAAAGCTGTTATAGTAATCCTCACTTGACTGGAGATATTCGTGAAAAAGAAAAGGTAGTGTAAGCACAACTGGGCTGCCATCTACCATAACGGCAATTCGACCCTCCAAGAGCTTGGCGGCCACTACATCCGGTCTTTCGGTAAAGCCAATGGTC
>JAOABT010000586.1 GCA_026418215.1 Clostridia bacterium
TTTGGCGGAAGAGGTGGGATTTGAACCCACGGACGCGTTCCCGCGCCTCCGCATTTCGAGTGCGGTGCCTTAGACCACTCAACCACTCTTCCACAAGTAAAATTTATTATAAAGCATTTCTGACCTATAATCAATACAATAAAACTGGAGACTTTTAGACTCGGAGGCTAACGGAGCTCTTTAAAGAAATCCTTCAGCGGCTTTTCACATTCATCCTCCATGATGCCAGCATATACAACGGGGGCATGGTTGAATAAGCCTGGCTTCAAGAGGTCCACAACGGAGCCGCATGCTCCTGCTTTAGCATCAAAGGCACCAAAGTAAACACTTTTCATGCGCGAGTTGATAATGGCTCCGGCACACATGGAACAGGGCTCCAGCGTAACGTATAAATCGCAGTCATCCAGGCGCCAGCGGCCTAGCTTATGACATGCCGCCTGTATAGCCAGTAATTCGGCATGCGCAACTGCCTGCTTGTCGGTCTCCCGCAGATTGTGGGCACTGCACAGAATACTTCCGTCATGAACAATGACAGCGCCGACGGGCACCTCTCCTATTTCATAAGCCTTCCACGCCTGGGCAAGGGCCTCGGCCATAAAGGGATTGTGCATAGCAATACTTCCTTAATGTGTTTAATATGATTAAATGAACAATAACGAACGTAGTAAACCTGATTAGCTTATCGCTTAGTGTACTAATGAATTTCATGAAACCATTAAACCTAGTGGACCTAATGAACCTAGTATACCTGATAAGCCTCATGAACGAATGAACCTACATACCTTCGTGAGCCATTAAGGTTAGCTTCGTATCACTATTCTACCATGGATAACCCTTTTAAGACAGCACACTATTATACTGCGGTAGACCTCAGCCAACAGCTCACTCTTTTTAGCCCGGGGTAATCCTTTGCCAGCAGCCTACACCTATAAGACAGAGTAGGGTTATTTTTCTGCATGTAAGCCCTCTTCAATTCATAGACTGAACCATGGTAAGAAGAAATTATGGCTTCGGGCGGCTAAAAGGCCCCAAACGCTTTAGGCGTATTAGAATTGAAGATTTGGTTTTGCTGCTGCTCCCGCTGATTTTTATGCTGGTCTTTTTGCCGCCGCCCAAATCGGCCAAGCCCACGGGAAAAGAGGGACAAGAAGTACAGATCACGACGGGGTCGGCTATAAAGATTATCGTTTATAATCCAAACGAATCCCTTGTGGACGAATATCCCCTTGAAGACTACGTTGTAGGGGTGGTTGCAGCGGAAATGCCACCGGGCTTCGATATGGAAGCCCTGAAGGCTCAGGCGGTGGCAGCTCGTACGTTTGCACTTAGCCGTGTTAAAGGGCTGTACAGCTCATATATCAAGCACTTTGGGGCCCATGTCTGTACAGATCCCGCCCATTGCCAGGCATGGATATCAAAAAAACGTTTTTTGGAGGTCTATGGGAATGAAAAGGATTGGGAAAAGGTCCAGAAGGCCGTGAAGGATACAGCGGGCGTGGTCATGACCTATAACGGCACGCTGATTAATCCCCTTTTTCATTCGAACAGCGGCGGGGTCACTGAGGATATTGAGGCTGTTTGGTCGTCTACCGGCAAGGTGCCCTACCTGAAAAGCGTTTATAGTCCGGGGGAGGATAAATACCCTGAATTTCAGAAAAAGGTGCGTCTCAACTGGGATGAGTTAAAGAAAAAGGTTAAAGCTAAGTATCCTAAGGCAAAAATAGGATCAACGCCCAAAAAGGAGCTGGAGGTCGTAAGCTACACCCAAAGCGGTAGAGTAGACGAAATAAGGATAGGCTCCGTCACCATGACTGGGCCTGAATTCAGAGAGCTGCTTGCTTTAAGGTCTACGAATCTCGATTTTGGCTTCCCCGATAAGAAAACAGTCGAGATTATCTCCAAGGGCTATGGTCACGGCGTAGGCATGAGTCAATGCGGGGCTGATGCCATGGCCAAGAAGGGCACTAATTACATAAAAATCCTCGAATACTATTATACAGGAGTAAAAGTGGAAGAAATCCATCAATAAAGTATAAATCCTCTTCCGTTGGCAATAATACAGAACGGAGGTGGATATTGTGAACAACAAGGGAAGTTTCAAAGAAGATGGATCTGTTGGTAACAAATTTAAGAAATTCTTTAAGGAGAGCGGTTTTTATATTGCGATAGTCGTGGGTTTATGTGCTCTGGCAGCAGGTGCGGTATTCTTTTCAACGAACCAGATACTTACTGATCCTAACAAGCAGAATGCACAGGACGGAACAAATCCCGGGAAAAACTATGGCGTGGTTGACCCAAACCAGCAGGATATCAATAAGGAAGGGTCACTCGTTGACAACAACGGCTCTCAGTATGCCGAGGAAGGTCCCGACATAGGCATGACTAATGAGGAACAGGCATCCGGAACAAACGATACCTCGGTTTCTCAGAATGGTGTACCCGGTGATTTAGGCAAGGGCGATACAAAAGATCCGGAAACCGCCAAGAATGACACGGAAAAGGCACAAAGCGCATCAAACAATACGGCCGCCGGTGAAAACAATGACGCTTCTCAGGATGTCGTATTGGCCGTTGTAAGACCAGCCTTCAAAGCTCCCATGGCAGGTAAGATTCAGTCTGAATATTCTATGGACAAGCTGGTTTTCTCGCCAACCTTCAACGAATGGCGCACACACAGCGGCATTGATATCTCAGCACCGCGCGGTGAAGTGGTTCGCGCTGTTGGTAACGGTACCATTCTTGAAATCAAGAATGACCCGCGCTTCGGCTATACCATCGTGATTGACCACAAGAACGGCTACAAATCCCTTTATGCCAACCTGGCAAGCGACCAGACCATGCAGGTCGGCAAGGACGTGAAGCTGGGCGATCCTATCGGTTCCATCGGTGCCACAGCCATCTTTGAGAGCGCAGAACCAACTCATCTGCATTTTGAGCTATATAAGGAAAACAAGCTGATTGACCCAGCAGCCTATATCGATATGGGCAAATAGGAAATTAAACACAACGCTTATATTGCATGATTCAAGCTTCGGCTATTGATAGCCGGAGCTTTTGTTTATGTAGCCCGGCACGGGTGCAACCTGATGGGTGAAAGTCCAGAACACGCTCTGTTAGTGGAAAGTGTAAAGCCTAAGAGAAGGGTGTTCGCGGAAACTGCGCGCAAGGCAAGGCGAATCCGATAATGCCTACTAATCCTATAGGAATATAAATTTATTCTATTGACAAACGGAAGGAAAGAGATTAGAATCTTATAAAACAAAGTAATTATATATATATACATAGGTATAATCAATCATAAATAATTACCAGCCATGACAAGGGTGGAAAGCATGATAGAAATAAAGAATCTCAAAAAGATTTATAAGAGTGAAGCGGGCGATGTAACGGCTCTCGATGACATCAACCTGAGCATAAGAAAGGGCGAGGTATACGGTATTATCGGGTTAAGCGGGGCAGGTAAGAGCACCCTTATCCGCTGCATGAACCTTCTTGAGAGGCCAACCGAGGGTTCCGTCTATGTTGATGGTCAGGACATCACAAGACTCACACAAAAGGAACTGAGGGCCCTAAGAGGGTCGCTTGGCATGATCTTTCAGCATTTTAATCTTTTGATGCAGCGTACTGTTGAGGATAATGTTGCATTTCCGCTTGAGATTTCAAAAACTCCCAAGGATGAGATAAAAAAACGGGTCAGTGAGTTGTTGGAGCTTGTAGGCTTAACTGAAAAAGCCAAGAGCTACCCCGCTCAGCTAAGCGGCGGACAGAAGCAGCGCGTCGCCATTGCAAGGGCCCTTGCCAACCATCCCAAGCTGCTCTTGTGTGACGAGGCAACCTCTGCGCTGGACCCCATGACAACCAAGTCCATCCTGGGGCTTTTAAAGGATATCAATAGAAAGCTCGGACTTACCATAGTCCTTATTACCCACCAGATGAGTGTCATTAAGGAAATATGCGACACAGTGACAATTATAGATAACGCGCGCATTGCAGAGTCGGGCCCGGTGTTGGAGGTCCTCTCCAACCCTAAATCCCAGGCCGCTAAGAACCTTTTTGGACATTCACAGGAAGAAGACTCGGAAATCCAAAGAATAAGCTTAAGCCAGAATGGTGTTCTTCTAAGGATTAAATTCATAGGTGAGGCCACCGTAAGACCGGTCATCTCAAATATGGTCATGCAGTTCCGGGTCAATGCCAACATCCTTTTTGGCAATATCGATCATGTTCAGGAGGCTGTTTTTGGAGAGCTTCTGTTGGAGCTGTCCGGTAACCCCGAAACTGTTGAAGAGGCACTCAAATACCTCTATCAGCAGAATCTCACCATTGAGGAGCTGAGACGATCATGAGCTTACAGGAATACATAGCACTGTTGGGACAAGGTACTCT
>JAOABT010000623.1 GCA_026418215.1 Clostridia bacterium
CCGTCAAACGCTCCGCCACAGATAAACAGGCTGTTGGTTGTATCGATCTGGATGAATTCCTGATGGGGATGCTTTCTGCCTCCCTGAGGAGGAACCGAAGCCATGGTGCCCTCAAGAATCTTCAAGAGTGCCTGCTGAACGCCCTCACCGCTGACATCACGTGTAATGGAGGGGTTATCGGACTTTCTGGAAATCTTGTCAACCTCGTCGATATAGATAATGCCCTTTTCAGCTCTTTCAATGTCGTAGTCGGCCGCTTGAATGAGCTTCAAAAGAATATTCTCAACGTCCTCACCAACGTAGCCAGCCTCGGTTAAGGAGGTTGCATCCGCAATGGCAAAGGGGACGTTCAGTATTTTTGCAAGGGTTTGGGCAAGGTAAGTCTTGCCGCAGCCTGTGGGGCCCACCAACAAGATATTGCTCTTTTGGAGCTCCACATCGTTGCGGGCGCTTTCTGTTCTGATTCTTTTATAGTGGTTATATACGGCAACGGAAAGCGTTCTCTTGGCCTTATCCTGACCGATGACGTATTCATCCAATATCTTTTTGATTTCCTGGGGCTTGGGGATTTCATCAAGCTGAGGTTCAACATGAGCATCCTCGAATTCTTCCTCGATGATCTCGGAACACAGCTCAATGCACTCGTTGCAGATGTAAACACCGGGACCGGCTACAATTCTATTGACCTGATCCTGAGTTTTACCGCAAAACGAGCATTTTACCTGCTTTTTATCGTCATATCGCGCCATTCAATCACCCCGTTACTACTCTGCGCTCCATCACCTGGTCAACAAGACCTTAATCCTTTGCCTCTTGGGCACCCATGAAATAGTCTCTTTCAACGTCGATCTCGATCTTTGAAAGCGGCTGGCCTGTTTTTTCAGCCAGCATCTTATTTAAAGTATTCTTCATCTTGATAATCCATTCAGCATGGATCTTAATATCCGTTGCCTGACCCTTGGCTCCGCCTAAAGGCTGGTGGATCATGATGGTGCTGTTGGGAAGTGCAAAACGCTTTCCCTTAGCCCCCGCGGCCAGGAGGAACGCTCCCATGCTGGCAGCCATACCGATACAAATGGTAGAAACATCACACTTGACGTATTGCATGGTATCGTAAATGGCCATTCCCGATGTAATGGAGCCTCCAGGGCTGTTGATGTAGAACTGGATGTCCTTATCGGGGTCCTCTGCCTCCAAAAAGAGCATCTGCGCAACAATGAGACTTGCGGTAACGTCGTTGACTTCGTCGCTCAATAGGATGATTCTATCCTTTAAAAGTCTGGAATAGATATCGTAGGATCGCTCACCACGGCTGCTTTGCTCTACAACTATAGGTACCAAAGACATAAAAATGCCTCCTTTATGTGCTTAACACCGATTTACTTTTTATAGATTTCCACTTAAGCTTTCGTTTTAACCGATTTCCCGAAAAACTTAAGCCTTTGCACTTTCCACAAGAAGCTTGATGGTCTTCTTGCGCTCGATAGAATTCTTAATATATTCTATATCGTCCTCATGCAAATGTTTCTTCATTTCCTCAACGGACTGGTTATAGCGTGCGGCCATATCATTGAGTTCCGCGTCATATTCTTCGGCGGTGACGTCAATGCTTTCGACCTCGGCTATTTTTTCGAGAACAAGCTGGGTCTTCACATCTGTGGCAGCATTGTCACGGTAGTCCGCACGAATCTGGCTTTCTTCCATACCCATCATCTTAAGGTAGCCTTCGAGATTCATACCCTGATAACGGAGCTGCATGTCAAACTGACGCATCATGTCATCGAGACGGCGGTTGACCATAACCTCGGGAATTTCGCAGGTTGCGTTGTCCACGGCCTTCTTGATGATTTCATCTTCAAACTTCCTGTCAGCCTGAGCCTGAGCCTTGTCGGCAAGCTTGGTGCGGATATCTTCCTTGTATTCTTCGAGGGTTTCGAATTCGCTTACATCGGAAGCGAATTCATCGTTGATCTCGGGAAGCTGCTTAAACTTGATGTCGTTGATCTTAACCTTGAAGACTGCAGCCTTGCCCTTGAGCTCTTCGCTGTGATAGTCCTCAGGGAAGGTGACATTGACATCGAGCTCGCTGTTGAGAGCGGCTCCAACGAGCTGTTCCTCAAAGCCGGGAATGAAGGTGCCGGAGCCTACAACAAGGGTGTAGCCCTTGGAGGTGCCGCCCTTGAAAGGAACGCCATCCACACTGCCTTCAAAGTCGATGTTAACGGTGTCGCCGCTCTGAACCGGGCGATCCTCAATGGTAATAAGCTTAGCGTTTCTGTCTGCAATTTTCTTGAGCTCTGCTTCAACGTCATCTTCGGAAATGATGACGGTATCCTTGTCAGCGGCAAGGCCCTTGTATTCGCCAAGCTCAACCTGGGGCTTAACGGTCACGGTTGCGGTGAAGATAAGGTTCTGTCCGCTACCGATCTGAACGATATCAATTTCAGGTCTGTCAACAGGCTGGAGATCATTTTCGTCAACGGCCTTGTCGTAAGCATCTGCACAGGCAAAATTGATGGCATCCTCGTAAAGCACCTGCTCCCCATAGTATCTTTCGATCATGTTACGGGGCGCCTTTCCCTTACGGAAGCCGGGAATATTGAATCTTCCCTTGTTCTTGTTAAAAGCTCTATCCATGCATTCTTCGAATACCTTGGCATCTACTTCGATTTCAAGCTTAACAATGTTTTTCTCTACGTTTTCGATTTTAACGCTCATGTTCGTTTACGTCCTCCTAAAATATGTTAAATAGATTGAACGATGTTCCCCAATTTGATAATCACTGACCTTTCGGGTTAATGCCGGCAAATGAGGCTGACCATCCAATTTACATGGTAAACCATGATAAAAATCCTACCATATCATAAACTATTTAAGTATATCACAATGGCCAATTGATGCCAATACATTATCTTACAGGGTATTTTATGGGAATAAAAGGACCGGCTTGAACGAAATAAGGTCACAGGAAACGAGCCTGTAACCAATCCCCTGTATATTTTCATTCAACCATGATGCATTAGCCTTCCCATGGATATGTCCATAAATACATGTCTTAACACCAAATTCCTCTAAAAGCGACCCAAAGGCATTGGGCCTGTGGCGGGTATCAAAGGGCGGGTAGTGAAGCATGGCAATGAGCTCGCCACCAAGCTTTTTGCCTTCCCTCAAGGAAAGCTTGAGCCTCTCCAGCTCACGATTGAATATCTTTTGGTCTTCCTCGCTGAAATCGGGCTCATCGGGCGATGACCAGCCGCGCGATCCGCAAACACAGTATTCCCCTATGCGAAAGGCATTATTGTGCAGGATATTCAGCGAATGATAGTGAAGAGACGAAAAAAGAGACTGGCACTTTTTGAGCGTACTCCACCAGTAGTCGTGATTGCCCTTGGAAAGGATTTTCTTTCCCGGCAGGGACTCAATAAAGGCAAAGTCGGCTTGAGCCTCCTCCAAATTGATAGCCCATGAGATGTCTCCCGGTATCAGGACCGTGTCGCCATCCCCAACAAGCTGCAGCCAGCTTTCCCGAATGCGCTCGCTGTGGTTGTCCCACTGGCTGTCTCT
>JAOABT010000673.1 GCA_026418215.1 Clostridia bacterium
AGATGTGTATAAGAGACAGAAATAAACATTAAAGTCACTCCCCACGTTCTATTCCAGTATGTTTTTAGATACTACCTTCCAAAAAAGTGCGTACTTGTGATTGAAAGCCTTATTGCTTATTGTTATAGCATAAACCTTCAAGGAGTGGAAGAGATGAATGAAATGTTGCAAGCCCTTATAACAAGAAGAAGCATCCGTAAATTCGCTGAAAAGGATGTACCTGACACTATGATTCAAACCCTGCTGGAAGCGGCCATGAATGCCCCATCCGCGTGCAACCAGCAGCCCTGGCGTTTTATCGTTCTGAGAGACCGTGAGGTTAAAGCTAAGCTTGCAGAAATGCATGATGGTCTTGAGCCTTTGAAAGCGGCTCCTGTTGTCATCCTCGTTTGCGGCGACCCTTCTTCCGCCAAGCTTGATTTCTATTGGCAGACCGATTGTGCGGCTGCAACCCAGAACCTCCTCTTGGCTGCACATGTTCTGGGTCTCGGCAGTGTATGGCTGGGTGTTGACCCCCGGGACAAAGAGGATTCGGCTTCTATCCGGTCATTGCTTAATCTTCCCGAAAACCTAAAGCCCTTCGCTATGGTCCCCGTTGGCTTTTCCACTGAAAACAAGGATACTCAGAGCCGCTATAATAAAGAATATGTAGTCTATAGCGCGTGAGAATTAACGAAGCATAAATACCAATGAGAGCACTTATTCTGAAAGGAAACTCTAAATACCATCGCCATAGAAGCAGAAAGCCCTGGAAACGGTTTTTCCAGGGCTTTTTATCAAGGTCGATAGCCACGCAAACGAAAACTCTCCACGCTCTAGCAAGATTAACGAACCAACCTCATGAATCCTTTATACGTTTGGACTTTGGTCATGCCACAGCTACGCTTTATTAAGCGCATGACGGGTTAACGAACTACATTCTCGCCGCTACGAAGGCTGCCAGATCAGCATACCTGTTGGAATAACCCCATTCGTTGTCATACCAGGAAAGGACCTTGATCATATTGCCCTCAACCACCATGGTAGATAGGGCATCCACGGTCGAGGAAGCCGGGTCACCTTTGTAGTCGACAGAGACCAAAGGCTCCTCCGAGTAGTTGAGAATGCCTTTAAGACTTCCTTCTGAAGCCTTCTTCAGCACTTCGTTAATCTCTTCCTTCGTTGCACTTCTTTTGAGCTCCACGACCAGGTCAACAATAGAAACAGCAGGAGTGGGAACCCTTAAAGAAAAGCCGTTCAGCTTACCGGCAAGCTCGGGAATAACCAGTCCTATTGCCTTTGCCGCCCCGGTCTTGGTAGGAATGATGGACATTGCGGCTGCGCGGGCTCTCCTTAAATCACTGTGCGGGAGATCCAGAATCTTCTGGTCATTGGTATAGGAATGAACGGTTGTCATGAGGCCCTTCTCAATCCCAAAGCTGTCATAAAGAACTTTAGCTAACGGCGCCAGACAGTTGGTGGTGCACGAGGCATTGGAGATAATATGATGCTCTTCGGGCTTATAGCGATCCTCGTTCACGCCAAGAACGAGGGTAATATCCTCGTTGGTTGCCGGTGCCGAGATAAGAACCTTCTTGGCTCCTCCCCTGGTAATATGGAGCTCCGCTTTTTCACGCTTGGTGAAAAGTCCGGTGGCTTCAAGAACAAGCTCGACGCCAAAGGCCTGCCAGTTGATATTTCCTAAATCCTTTTCAGCAATAATTGTAATGGGCTTGCCATTAACCACCAGCTTGTCGTCCTGTGCTTCAACGGTTCCGTTGAATTTTCCGAACACCGAATCATACTTTAAAAGGTGGGCCAGCGTTTTTGCATCCGTCAGGTCATTGATAGCCACGATATCAAGGACATCAGCGTACTTTTCCATAATGACCTTAAAGGCATTTCGTCCAATTCTTCCAAAGCCGTTGATTCCAATTTTTGTTTTCATAGGGTTACCTCCTTGTTTTTGTTTACAGCTTGATTATAATGAGTACAGAGTCATAAGTGAAATGCATATATTCTATAGGTG
>JAOABT010000074.1 GCA_026418215.1 Clostridia bacterium
CTTGTGTACTATGCAAGAGTAGCCAGCCCCGGAGAATTTACAGCGGAAGGCACCGTTGCACAAGGATCTATTGTGAAAACCAGCATCGTAACGGCACCCAACACGAAAATCACCATTAAGCCATAAAGGCAGGTATGCCTCTACCGTATGGCCAGATAATTGCTAAATAGCTGGATAGCCAGATAGTTGCTAAAAAAAGGTAGCCTGAGAGTGGATGGATAGTTAGACAGCCAGATAGCCCTGATAGCTAAACAACTAGATACCTAAATAATTACCCAGCCACATAGCTGCTAAGTAGTTTAATAATCAGTTAGTCAGATGGATGGCATGGTAAAAAGATTCCACGGAAAGCTGTCAGGCGGAGAGGATGTGAAACACATCCTCTCTTTTTTTACGGGATGCTCAACCTCCATTTGATAGGACCAAAGGGCAAGGCCTGCTGCCTCCCCCTTATAGCCATATTTCTTGTCGCCAAAGAGCGGTGTGCCGTTGTGGGACATTTGAACCCTGATTTGATGACTACGTCCGGTAAAGAGCTTTATCTTTACGAGGCTTAACCCGTTTTGGCTGTCCAGCACTTCATAATCCAGGATGGCCTCTTTCGAGCCTGGACTGCCGGGTTTAACAACAGTGGTCGTGTTGGTCTCCTGGTCCTTTAATAGATAGTCCTGTAAACGGCCTTTTAAAGCCTTTGGACAGCCCTTGACCACACAGAGATAGGTTTTATCGGTCTCCCTCTCCCGGATCTGATTCGACAAGCGTGAGGCCGCCTTGGAGGTTCTGGCAAATACCATAACCCCGCCTACAGGTCGATCCAGCCTGTGGACAAGGCCTAAAAAGACATTTCCGGGCTTTTGATGCCTGATCTTTATATCTTCCTTTAAAAGCGTGAGCAAATCTAAAGCCCCGCTGATATCCTCTTGAACGGGGATATCGGGGGGCTTAACGACAGCCAGCAGGTGGTTATCTTCATACAAAATATCGATTTTCATGGAGCTTCTACCTTCCTGATCGTTTGGTAACCCTTTGCTTTTTATATCGGAAAGGACTTTAGAAAAGATTACTAATCATCTGGGCAAGCTTGATTCTTGTGCTTTCAACCAGCTCCACAATGCGGAATTTAACCTTTACGGGAACATTACTCTTATCTGTAATATCGGTGACAAGCCCATAATTACCGGCGCCTAAGCCTTGTTTTAGCTCATTCTGGGCGTTTTCATCCATTTTAAGCGTATTGGCATCTGCAACGCAAAGAGGCGGGAACATGACGCACCACCAATTCTTCCCTTCGGCACTGCCAAGCTCAACCCTGACGGCTTCATACATGCCGGCCGGAAGTGCTACATTGCCATACTCCTTAGTTGGGAACGGAAATACGCCATACCTTGCGTTGACGGCCTCGTGTGAGCCGTTTTCCAAGAGGACATTGGACGCAATCTGTTTGATTTCAGGCAGGCTGTTTTTAAGATAATTGGCGGCTTCCTCGCGGGTTGCCCCATTGGGGTATTTTACCTGCATGTGCTCCAAAATGGCATCGCGCACCTTGAGCTTCAGGGCCTGGTCCTGGGGTGAATCACTGTTGGCCACAATGTGAAGCCTGACGACGCTGTCGGCGATCTGTTTTTGGGTTGACCCGCTGTAAATCATGCAAATAACCAGAACTACCAGTAAGAACTTGGTCGCAGCCGAAAGAAAATAAGCCATAGAATGTGTTTCCTGCATTAAAGAAATAATTCTTTTTTTGTTAAACCTCATCTCAATCACCGTCCATTTACTGTCCTACTGTAATTATTCTCTGATCCCAGAATTTCAATTCAGACGGTCGAATTTCCCATGGCAGCAATTGCTTTTATACATGCGCCAAAAATAAGCAAAAGAGCTGAAACCATGCGGTTCAGCTCCTTATTTAAGCCTCTATAAATTGGTTTGTTATTTCTTCTCAAGGGCTGCGCGAATAAAATCGGCAAACAGGGGATGGGGCTTGTTGGGCCTTGATTTAAACTCGGGATGGAATTGCACGCCCACAAACCAAGGATGGTCGGAAAGCTCAACTATTTCCACGAGTCTTTCACTCGGTGACAGTCCCACAATGCTCAAGCCTTTTTGAATGAGCTGCTCACGATAGAAGTTATGGAACTCATAGCGATGGCGATGGCGCTCGTAAATAAGCTCCTTACCATAGACCCGACGTGAAACGGAGCCCTCTGAGAGCTTGCAGGGATAAAGCCCCAGCCTCATGGTCGCACCCATCTCCTCAATATCCTTCTGGTCGGGCATGAGATCAATAACCGGATACGGTGACTGAGCATCAAACTCCGTACTGTTTGCACCCTTCAAGCCAACAACGTTTCTAGCAAATTCAATGACAGCCATCTGCATGCCAAGGCAAATGCCAAAGAACGGAACCTTATGGGTACGCGCATATTGGACGGCAAGAATCTTTCCTTCAATACCGCGGTCTCCGAAGCCGCCGGGAACCAGGATTCCGTCAGCATCTTGAAGGACTTCCTGAATGGTGTCCTCGGTGAGGATTTCGGAGCTCACCCAATCTATTTCAACCTCGGAGGCATTGGCAATTCCACCGTGTCTCAGGGCTTCCGCTACGCTTAAATAGGCATCATGCAGCTCGACATACTTTCCGACGAGCGCGATACGCACCTTCTTGGAAAGGTTTTTGGTGCGGGCCACCATGCTTGTCCATTCGGAAAGATCGGCTTTCTGGCATTTTAAGGAAAGCTTTTTACAAACCACATCGGCAAGGCCTTCGTCCTCAAGCATGAGGGGAACCTCGTAAAGTGTGTCTGCATCCAGGTTCTGAATGACGGCATCCTTGGAAACATTGCAGAAAAGGCCTATCTTGGATTTGATATCCTCAGAAAGCTGCTTCTCAGTCCTTAAAACAATGACATCGGGCTGTATTCCTATACTTAATAATTCTTTGACACTGTGCTGGGTAGGCTTTGTTTTAAGCTCGCCTGATTTGCTCAAATAAGGAACAAGTGTGACATGTACGTAAATGACGTTTTCTCTGCCAATTTCGGCTGAAACCTGACGAATGGCTTCGAGGAAGGGAAGGCTTTCTATATCACCCACCGTACCGCCTATTTCGGTAATGACGACATCGGTGCTTTCATTCTTGGCTACGCGGAAGATTCTGTCCTTGATTTCGTTGGTGATATGTGGAATGACCTGAACGGTGGCGCCTAAAAAGTCGCCCTTTCTTTCTTTATTGATTACCGAGTGATAAATTTTCCCTGTTGTCACATTGCTGTTGGCGCTTAAATTTTCATCAACAAAACGTTCATAATGGCCAAGATCAAGGTCTGTTTCCGCCCCATCATCGGTGACAAAGACTTCACCGTGCTGATAGGGACTCATCGTGCCAGGGTCGACGTTGATATAGGGATCGAATTTCTGCATCGAAACCCGAAGCCCTCTGGCTTTTAAGAGCCTTCCGAGCGAGGCGGCCGTTATGCCCTTGCCTATGCCCGAAACCACACCACCTGTCACAAAAATGTATTTTACCTGCATAAAAGGTGTACCCCCATGAATTCAATAAGGATATTTTACTTTTAGCGACCCAAGGTGTCAAGTCAACGAAGGGTCATAAGTCCTAGAAGAATTAAGAAAAATTGTGGATTCATGCGCCTTTAAGTCAAAGTTATTATATTCTTAGGTGTAAAAACTTATGTAAGGAGAAGTCTTTGTGGCGGAAAAAGTAAAAATCGGCATGATCCCACTCCCAACCTGGTATACAACCGAAAGAGACGCAGGCAGAACCATTCAAAGACTTACCAGCACCAAAGAATTGGCCTTCTACCTTCAAAACCCGGATGCCTTCATTCGAAGGCTTGCCATTCTTCGGCTGGGCGAGCTCGAGCAAAAGGAGTGCTACCAGCTTCTTAATGCTGTATTCGACGATGCCCTGGAAACAGAGGATAACAGGCAGCTTGCAGCCTTTTGCATGCAGAAGCTCAACGATGCGCTGAATCTCGGCTACTTTTTAAGCCATAGCTATCTTGCTCGTTTTTCGTCGGATGAATCCCCTGAGACAGGTCTGCAGGCAGCTATTCACGATACCCTGCCTGACATTCGCTTCAATTTCGAAAATAACCTTATCGACTCTCAGTTAAGCCTTGACAATGAGTTCTTGAAAAGCAACCTTGATGAAAAGGATTATGTATTTACCTTCTCCTATAAGGAATGGTTTCTAAAGTCGCTTGCCAACGCGACCTATCAAGTAAAAAAGGGAGCAGGGAGATTGGGCAGGAACACCGTCTCGTTTCTTTTTGTCAAAGGCCCCCGTAAGGCTGCCGACAGCTTACATAAGGCGTGGCATCGCATGACCGAAAAAAGAAAGGCTGCACACACCAAAGGTGACACGCAGACGGCCGCAGATTTTGAGGCAGAAGGTCCTTTAGCAGCGTCCAAGAGTGGTTGGCCGGAGGCTGGCCGCGCAACCGAGTGGCCCCAAGCCGTGCCGCAAAGTAATACGCGGCTTGAGACTGCCCAAAGAAGCGAATTGCAAGCTATCCCTA
>JAOABT010000101.1 GCA_026418215.1 Clostridia bacterium
CTCGTCGGCAGCGTCAGATGTGTATAAGAGACAGCCCCCCAGCTGAAAGACCGCTTCATCGATATGGCAAAGGCTATGGGCAAGGCAGATGCCAAGGACCCCATGGACTTCATCGATGCGCTTTCCGAGCTACAGAAGGCCTGTGATGTCTATGGGCTTAAAATGTCAGACTACGGCATCCGCCGGGAGGAGCTGCCCGAATTTGTAAGGGATGCCAAGGCAACCATGGCGGGCGCCTTCCGTATGGATGCTGCCCCCCTCAGTGATGAGGACTGCCTGGCCATCTATGAGGCCTCTTACCAGTAAGATAAAAAATGCACCCGATTGCCAAGGCAATCGGGTGCATTTTAGTAATCCAGTTAGTCTAGCTTGGTGCCACAGCTGGTGCAGAACTTTTCGTCCGCTTCAATGGCAGCGCCGCAGGTGGGGCAGAGCACCTCCACGATTTCAACAGGGGCCTCTGGTGCCTCTGTTTCCAGCTTATTGCCGCACTCACGGCAATACTTGCTCTCTGGTGGATTTTTGGCATGACAGCTGGTGCAGATCATTGCGCCGGTTAAATTTGCCAGCTCAGCCTTGATGGAGGCAATGGCAGCCCGGGAGGCCTTGATCTCCTCATAAATGGCGAGGATAGCCTCGTCATATTCACTGCCGGCATCCAGGCGCTCTAGGAAAGAGGCGCCAAGCTTCATGGTGGCATCGTCAATTTTCTTCTCTTCTGTTCCCAGCTTGAGGTTCAGCTTGCCGATTTCAATTGCGCCGCTTGCCTTTTCCGAAGCGGCATTGGCAAAGTTATTCAGTTTATCAAAGAAGGCCATAGGCTTGCTCCTTTCGACGTCCAAGGTCTTAAATTAAAGGCAAACACAGACTCACCTGTGTTTCATAGGAAGAAGTTTGGCGTTAGGGGGGTTAGAAATAGGCCTTCATGGCGTGGGTAGCCAAGGCACTGTCGGCACTGATGGTAACGGTAAACTTTATCCCGTTGTCCTCTGCAAACCCATCCAACCAACTAAGGAAGTCCTCCACCTCGCGGGAGCCGGGGTCAGAGGGAACAATTTTACATAAGCTGTCCAGAAAAACATGGGTAATATCATAGTTGGAGGCATAGAGCCCGCTGATAAAGCCCTTTAAAAAAGTGAAATTGTTTGTTGCAAATTCACTGGAGTCGATGAGTCTAACACGATTGCTGATATCAAAGGTCAGCTTAGCGCCAGACTCAATACAGATGACATTCCCGATTTCATTTTCTGCAGCGTAGTTAATGAGTTCGATCAACTGCTTGGTCTTTCCGGAGCCTTTCGCGCCCATAATTACACGAACCATTGTACTCACTCCTTACGTTATGATAGCTAAGGGAAATCATGTAAGCCTGAGTTCATGGTATCATTTCATAAGAGAAAAAGCAATAGATTGAACCAATTTTATGAAAAGTTAACAAATTCGACATTCTAGGGCGGCGCGCTGGGCCTCATAGCCTGCGCGGCCAAGGAGAGCGAGCATATTCTGCTTATAGACCTCTACCCCCGGCTGGTCAAAGGGATTTACCCCCAAAAGATAGGCCGAAAGGCCGCAGGAGTACTGGAAGAAGTATAAAAGCTCACCCAGCTCATATGGGCAGCGCTTGGAAAGGCAGATGACTAGGTTGGGAACGCCTCCGTCTACATGGGCCAGCAAGGTACCCCGAAAGGCCTGCTGTGATACGAAGTGAAGATCCTTTCCTTGTAGGTAGGGAAGGACAGCGGGCTCATCCTCACATGTTGGCAGGGGGCAGGCTGCTAAGGGGCTTTCAAAGTGAAGAACCGTCTCCAGTAAGATCCGCTGCCCGTCTTGAATATACTGGCCCTGTCTCTTATACACATCTGAC
>JAOABT010000336.1 GCA_026418215.1 Clostridia bacterium
GGTACATTGAGCCCCATACCCGCCCCGAAACCATGCAGCTTGTCAACGGGCTTCCGTCAATTGAGCCAAAGGTCGTACAATATAAAAATATTCAACTTAAGGAATTCAATCTCGACGCTGCGCTTGAACGAAAGCCAGAAGTCATTCTTGTAGATGAACTGGCACATTCCAATGTTGAAGGTGTTAGAAACAAGAAGCGTTATCAGGATATTGAGGAGCTGTTGAATGCAGGTATTGACGTTTATACGACCGTCAATGTTCAGCATATAGAGAGCCTCAACGATATTGTGCAGGACATCACAAAGGTGTTCGTCCGTGAAACGATTCCGGACTATATTTTTGATTATGCAGACAAGGTTAAGCTTATCGATATAGAACCTGATGAGCTTTTACGGCGATTTGAGGAAGGCAAGGTTTACCGGCCTGACCGTGCTGCTACCGCCATGAATAACTTCTTTACCAAAGAGAACCTCCGGTTGCTTCGTGAGATAGCAATGCGAAAAGCAGCAGACCGCATCAGCCATGTTATCAACAATGACCACCAAAAGTCCGGGAAAAATGCGAGCATCAAGCTTCTCGTTTGCATCAGTCCGTCGCCATCATCTGCAAAATGCATCCGATGGGCTGCGAGGACAGCCGAGGCTTTTCACTCGCCATGGGTGGCCGTGTATGTAGAAAATGTTGAGGTCGATAATCTAAGCACAGATCAGCAAAAAAATATGCGTCAGAATTTGGATCTGGCAGAACGCCTTGGCGCCGAGGTCGTCGTCCTCAATGGCTATGATGTCGCTGCAGCCATTGCTCAATATGTGAAGCTTTCAGGTATTACCAATATAGTAGTTGGGAAAAGCCGGAAGAAAACGATCAAGAGCCTTTTTGAGATGGATTTCGAGGATAAGCTGGTAGCCTTGATGTCAGATATCGAGGTTCATATTATCCCTGACACAATCACCTTCAAACCCTATAAAAAAAAGAACAAGGCATTACTCAAGGGCAACTTGAGCTTTTCATGGCGTGATACATTTGTCTCGATAGCTCTGTTGATCATAGCAACGCTCGTATCCTTTGAGCTAAATAAGCTGGATATAGGCGAGCAGAATATCATCATGATGTATATTCTAG
>JAOABT010000114.1 GCA_026418215.1 Clostridia bacterium
GCCTTGGGATTCTGACTGTAAACCGTGGTGGTCTCATCCTTATCGACACCCTCAAGCGTATAGGTTAAACCGAAGGCTTTGAGCCTTTCGCCCGCTTCCTTCACTGTAAGGCCCGATACATCAGGCGTTATGACCTCACGAGGCGCCTGACCCTTGCCCGGTGCATCATATTGCCTTTCGACCTGCATATATTCCAGTATCTCCTCACTGAGCTTGCCTGCAATGGGAGCGGCAAGAACGCCGCCTGACCTCAGTCTTTTCTCTACCTGAGGATCATCGAGAATGACCAGCACAACAATCTTTGGCTTGTTTGCTGGGGCCATGGCTGCGAAGGACACCACGTACCGTCCTTCCGTTTTGGTTTGCAGCGTTTCAGAGGTCCCGGTCTTACCTGCAATTCTAAAGCCGTTGATATAGGCATTCTTGCCCGTACCCTCCGAAACAACGCCTTCAAGAATGCTGCGGAGCTCATCCGAGGTTGCCTTAGAAATAACCTTGCGCTCGACTTCGGGCTCATTTTTCTTAATAATGTTGCCGTTACTGTCGCTGATTTGCTTGACCAGAGTGGGCTTAATAAGGCTCCCGCCATTAGCAATGGCGCAATAAGCCGTTGCAACCTGGATGGGGCTCACCTGAAAGCGCTGACCGAAGCCCGCAACCGCAATATCGATATCCTGCGGGTTCTTATGCCACAGATTCAAATATTCCTCATTGGTGGGCTCTCCGGCCAACTCGATGCCGGTGCGGCTCATGAAGCCAAACATCCGCGCATATTGGTAAAAGCGGTTTGCGCCCAGTGATAAGGCCACCTGCGCAAAAACAGGGTTGCAGGAATTGTAAACGGAATGTGCAAAGTCTTCAGGACCGTGCCCCCATTTCTGCCAGCAGTTAATGGTCCACCCCGACATTTCAAGAGGCTTGTCCACATACTGTGAGCTGGGCTTGACGACGCCTTCCTCCAGGGCTGCGGCCGCCGTGATGGCCTTGAAGGTAGAACCCGGCTCGTAAGTATCCATGATGGCCTTATTTCGGAAGACAGTCTGATAAAGGGTTTGGGTATCCTTAGAATCCTTGAAGCCCTTCCAATCCGCTTCATCAACCGTGGGCGGCTTGGCATCGGGCCGGTTTGGATCAAAATCAGGGTAAGAGGCCAGAGCTAAAATCTCGCCGGAGTTGGGGTCCATCACGATGGCAGCGGCCCCCATTTTCACCTCGTCCTCCTCAATGGCCCGTTTGAGGGCTTCTTCCACCATATACTGAATGGTCGCATCAATCGTGAGGGTCACATCATACCCGTCCACAGCATCCACCTGCCGCTCAGGGTCGTATGTAATGGGCCGGCCCAGGACATCAACCTCGTTCATAATCTTGCCCGGGGTTCCCTTAAGGGTGTTGTCGTAGGTCAGCTCAATACCGCTCAAGCCCTGGTCATCAATTCCGGTGAAGCCCAGAACGTGCGAGGCCAGACTGCCCTTGGGGTAAAAGCGCTTGGAATCCTCGTCCACATAGAGATTGGCGATTCCCTTCCCCCTTACATAGCTTCGTATATCCCCGCCAATCTTTGGGTCGATCTTTCGCTTGATGGACTCAAAGGTATTGTCTTCCTTGAAAATTGCCATGATATCAGACGCGCTCATTTCAGTCTTTGAAGCCAGAAAATCAGCCAGCTCCTGAAGCTTGGCCTCATCGTCTTTGAATTCCTTGCGAAGCCCAATGGGATTGACCGATACCGAGTCGACCGGTGCGCTTATGGCAAGTCCCTGCCCGTTCCTGTCATAGATGGAGCCGCGCTTGGGATTGATACCCCGCTGGCTGGTTTGATTGCTATAGGCCATTTTACGGTAGCTGTCACCCTTTACAAACTGAATGAAGCCTATGCGGTAAAGCAAAAAAGAAAGCAACAACACAAAAAAGAGCAGCAAAAAGAATGCCCTCTGTTTAAGCATTTTGTTATTTTCTGGCTGCCTCGCCTTATGATTGGGTCTTTTATGTATGCTGCCGCTTGACGCCCGCTTGCGCTTTGCGTTCTGATTCCTTGATACTGGTTTGCTTCGGTTATTCACTGTAAAAAAACCTTAAAAAGTATTCTATTAACCATCATAGCCTCACATTATGAATAAAGTGTGAAGACAGGATTACGAACATATTATATTTCTTAAGCGGCATTTTAACAAGATGCGCCATTCTTTTACGAATGGCGCCGAGTAATTTGCTATATTTCGTTTCTTTGAATCCTTTCGGAAAGGTCCAGTATCTTTTGATGAATGGCCGCTATGGTCTTTTTAAAGGCGTCATCGCTCTTGCCGCTGGGGTCCTCAAGGCCCCAGTCCTCCCGGTGTCGGCAGGGCAGGAAGGGACAATTCACGTTGCAGCCCATGGTCACAACAATATCAACCGGCGGGATATCCCCTAATAGCTTGGAACGCTGAGTAAGCTCCATATCGATGCCATAGAGCTCCTTCATGAGCCTTACGGCATCCTGGTTAATCTGGGGCTTGGTCTCTGTACCCGCTGAATAGCTTTCAAAAACATGACCCGCCAAATGCTTGCCCAACGCCTCCGCCATCTGCGAACGGCAGGAATTATGAACACATACAAACGCTACTTTTTTCATGCTGTTCATCCTTTCGTCTCTGCTTCATAGCAATGCTTTCAATTTCTCTCCCTTTAGCTCCGCGGCCCTCCATTTAAGGATGGCAAAATGCCCCTGTGAATGCCTGTCAACCGTATTAATCCACTCGATTTCGTGGCTAGCCTTGGCCCTGAGCACCCGGTTCGTGGTGTCAGCGGCATAAAGCGAGGCATTGATAACCCACCATCGGCTGTGGATGCCGGCTCGCTTCAAGTCCTCTTCCAGGCGCAGCGCTTCATATACGGGCGTGGTCTCAGCCAGGGTCACAATGATGACCTCTGTCTCTTGGGGATTTTTGAGTCTCGGTAAAAGCTTCTTAACCGATTCGGGTATGTCGCCCTGGGAGCGCTGTATCTCCCTATGATAGCTCTGCGTTGAGTCCAGTAAAAGAAGGGTATGCCCTGTGGGAGCTGTATCGATGACAACGGTCTCATGCTCCGCTTGCTCTACAATCTGGGCAAAGGCTCTGAAAACGGCAATCTCCTGAGTGCAGGGAGACCGGAGATCCTCCTCGATGTAGGCAACATCCTCTTTTGACATAGTTTGCCGAGCCTTTGATAGTATTTCCTGACGGTACTTCTTGAGCTCCTTCTGTTCATCAATATGGCTTAGCGTCATATTGCTCTTTTCGCTTATGACAAACCTAAGATGGGCCGCCGGGTCAGTGGTTGCCAGATGCACCTTACTGCCCTTTTCAGCAAGGCCTAAGGCAATGGCAGCCGCAATCGTCGTTTTGCCTACGCCACCCTTGCCCATGGTGAAGATCACTTTTTTTCCTGCTCGATAGAGCTCCTCGACAATGTCCTTAAGGCCCGGCAGCTTTTGATGCTCAACCTCCTGCTGGATCACTGCATCGTTGTCCTTTGTGAGAAAAGCCCTGACATTTTCGAGCCCTGTAATGCTGTAGGCCCGCAGCGGAATGGCATAGGTCTTAAGATACGAAAGCTCGGCAGGTATCCGTGCTAAAGCCGATTGCTGCTTGTTATAAAGGCTTTCGGAAATCTTGTCATCGTAGGAGGGCATCAGGCCGTTGATAACGAGAAGCTGATTCTGAATACCAAGGGAAGAAAGCTCTCTCGACGCTCTTTCGGCCTCGTTCAAAGGGGTAACCTCGGGCCTCGACACCAGAATCAGTGTGGTAAGCGCCTGATTGGACAGGGTTTCCACAGCCTTCTTATAGGTAGCTCTTTTGCTTTCGAGACCCGAGAGCTGCCCCAGACAGGAGGCACCATGGGTGTTTTCGCTGATAAAATGGCTCCAGGCTGAAGGGAGCTGCAGCATCCTCAGGGTATGCCCGGTCGGGGCAGTGTCAAAAAGGATGTGGTCATATTTAGACTGCATGCCTTCATCAGCCAAAAAGGAAGAAAACTCATTAAAGGCCGCGATTTCAACGGTGCAAGAACCCGAGAGCTGTTCCTCCATATTGGCAATGACCACGTCCGGCAGCTTCCCCCTATAGGGGCCTACCACGCTTTCCCGATACTCCGCCGCCGCTTTGATGGGGTCAAGGTTGGCAACCCAAAGAAGGGGGACCCCGTCAATAGGTCTTTCCTTGTTGGACAACTCCGTTTGGAAAACATCCTGCAGATTGGAGGCCGGATCGGTGCTGATGAGAAGCACCTTTTTACCGCTGTCCGCAAGGGCAAGCGCCGTTGCACAGGCAACCGAAGTCTTGCCTACGCCGCCTTTCCCCGTAAAGAACAGATATTTTGTAAGCTTCAGGCTCAGGGGATCATAGGGCTTCATCATGAGCAACCACCTTTTAAGCCTGGCCCGCCCTTATGGGAAGTGACCTTATACCGGGCAGAGGGCTTGCTTTCTTGTGCAAGCACGCCTTGATCTATTTCCAGAAGCTCAGAAAGCTCCGCGTTTGTAGGATATCGCTTGGTCATCACGATTTTACCGTCAACCATGGTCAAGGGCAGCGCATTCATGCCCTGTGACGATAAAATAGCGTTGACCTCCTGATTCTTGACGAATTCCTGGGGAGCACTCGTCAAATTGTAGCGCTCCACCACAATTCCGTTTTTCTTGAGGTTTGAGAGCACAGTCGATATCCTCAAAAGCTCGGGATCGACGCTTACCCCGCATAACCCCGTGGGGCAGCACATGGGCGGTTCATACAGCGACAATCTTTTCATATAATCTCCTCGCCTTTCTATTGATCAGTAATCTTATTGGAGGCCGGTTCAGGGAACCAATGCTTGGTTCTGTTTGCAATTCTGACAAGGACCAGCATCACAGGCACTTCGGTGAGAACCCCCACAACGGTAGCCAACGCCGCCGGAGAGGTAGGCCCGAACAAGGCTATGGCAACAGCCACCGAAAGCTCGAAGAAATTTGAAGCACCGATCATGCCTGCCGGAGCGGCAATGTCATGGCTGAGCTTTAAGAGCCTGGAGGCCAAATAGGCGATAAAGAAAATCAGGAAGGTCTGAAGAACCAGCGGCACGGCAATCAACAGGATATGAACCGGGTTGTTGACAATGACATCACCCTGGAACGAAAAAATGATAATGAGCGTAAGTAAAAGGCCAACGATGGTAATGTTGTTGAACCTGTCTCTTATACACATCT
>JAOABT010000176.1 GCA_026418215.1 Clostridia bacterium
GTAGGTATCGGGGCTTTTCGCACCCCTGAAGGTCCCCATGATCAAACGGTTATGCATAAGCCTGTCCAAATCGACATCAGCTATTATCATTCTGTTTTCAAAATAGAACCTGTCGGATTCCCTGAGAATATGCCCGTTCTCGGCGATCAGCAGGTGTCCCCCGTAAACGAGGTCAGTGGAGGATTCCCCGCAATTGGACGAAGCATAGGCATAAGCTGCGATACAGCGTGCCGATTGATTCTCGACCAAGCCGCGGCGATAGTCAGCCTTACCGACTAATTCATTACTGGCTGACAGGTTAAATAAAAGAGTTGCTCCCGCCTGAGCCAGATAGCTGCTTGGAGGTATGGGCACCCAGGCATCCTCGCAGATTTCAACACCAAAAGCCAGGTTATCATCCTTGTCCGAAACAAAAAGCAAATCGGCCCCTATGGGAACAAGCTGCCCCCCCACCAGAGCTTCCTTCACTTCCAGTTGACGGCCGCCGGTAAACCATCGGGATTCATAGAATTCGTTATAACCGGGCAGGTTTGTTTTGGGAACAAGGCCGAGAATCCTCCCCCCTTGAACAATAGCAGCACAATTAAAGAGCTGCCCCTTGATTGAAAGGGGTAAGCCAACCATAACAACGATTGCGCTGTCCTTTGTTGCCTCTGCAACCTGCGCCAGAGCGTTTCTAGCAGCCTCCAAAAGCGTTCCCTGGCGGATCAAATCTCCGCAGGAGTAGGCTGTGAGACATAATTCGGGGAAAACAACAAATTCAACGGATTCCTTTATAGCAATCTCTATAAGCTCTATGATTTTTTGAGTATTAAAGGCGCAGTCAGCCACCTTTAGCTCGGGAGAAGCCGCTGCGATTCGTGTAAAGCCGTATTTCAAAGGTATCACCAGCCATTTCATTTTTCTTATGCATTATCATATCATATTGTGTCAGAAGTCGGTAAAGTCTAGCAGAAAAAACTTATGGACAAACAAAAAATCTTAAGCCTTAAGACTTAAGATTTTAAGATGGAGCGGGTGAAGGGAATCGGACCCTCGCGACCAGCTTGGAAGGCTGGGGTTCTACCATTGAACTACACCCGCATATAATATGCTTTTCGAGGCACTTCCCGTGCCGCATTGTCTATTATACAGAGGCTCCCGGCACTTGTCAAGCGTGTGATGCAAAAAGGAAGCCTTCCTCAAGATGGCCCTAATTTAAAAAAGTAAATTCCACCCCACTGGAGGGGAGTGCGGACTTTAGTTTTTCAAAATAGAGGAGTAGAAATAAGTTTTTCAAATAGTTATGATGTCTGAGGCAGCGCCTCCTTTGGAGGTGCCAATGAATAAAACAGACATCTGACTCAATCAGAAAGAATCATTATTGAACAACGGCTGCTGGAAAAGGAATCCTTTAAAGGCATTGGCCGTGAGCTAGGCAAGGATCATCGTCAGCCTTTATAGACCTGCCATCCCATACACCCATGAATTGGCGCTTATTCAAACAAAGCTGTGAGTTGCCCCACAGCTTTTGTTTTAACCTGTTTATCCTTACTCCTTGGAAGCTTTTTCAGCCTTTTTCTTAGCAGGAGCATCGGATTCCTTAGAAGCTTTCTTTGCCTTAGCTTTGGTCTCAACTGTTACCGCAGCTTCCTGCTCTGCCTTTTCCACCTTCTTGGACTTTGCCTTTGGCGCAGTCTGTTCGGAAGCAGCCTTTGACGGCTTACGACCCCTCTTGGACTTAGGCGCATCGGCTTGAGTTTCAGGCTCCTCGTCCTTTTTGGAGGCTTTTCTGGTTGACTTGGTTCCTGTCTTAGTTTCTGACCTGGTTTCCTCCGATTTTGCCTTTCTTCCGGCAGCAGATTTTACCTCGAAGGTATAATTGGAACCGCTGTTGTTATCCCAGTTCCCGGCAGGATCAACAAAGGCAAAATTTAAGGCTCCGGACTGGATGAGCGAAAGCCTTGCAAGGAAGGCATCCCCCGCATTCGTCATATCAACAGTCGATGCGTTTTCCCAGCTGTCATTGTAGCCGAGATGTATCCGTACTTCCCCTGCTCCTGAGGTTTTCAAAAGACCGGTGTATTGAATCTCAATTTCTTCTCCGACCTTTAGGGCACCCTTTGAGAGCACAACCCCATTTTCAGAATAAACTGCCTTTTTCATGTTATTTATTCTCCTTAACGCTTGTTTTCAAGTTTCCTGAATTTGCTAAGGAGATTATATGACGGCTATTTTCAATCTGTAAAGAGCCCTTGTATGATTTTGGATACATGAGCAAAGCCCATAGCCAAAAGAGTTTAAGATTTAGGCAGATTAACGGTCTGTTTAAGCAGCATCGGCTCTGCTTCGAGCTTCTTCGCCATTTCCTTACAAAGCTCGTATTTCCCTTTGTGGAACTCTCCTGTGAGCGTTGAGCGGATCAAAAGATTTTTTGGTGTGTCCAGCGGTGAGACATACTCAATGGGCGAAACGGTGTATCCAAAAGCCTCAAGGAGCATGCACCTGAAGCCATCGGTCAGAACGTCCGCAAGACGCGCTTTGAACACCCCATGCTTGATAATATCTTTAAAAGGCTCATAGCTGTATTGGTTCAATAACTCGCTGTGACAACAGGGAACGGACACAATGCCCCTTGCCTTGTTTCGGATGCCATAGGCCAGTGCATAGTCGGTTGCGACATCACAGGCATGAAGGCTGATAACCAGATCAGGCTGAATGGCTGCCCCACCCTCCTCATAAAGAAGCGTACGGATATCGCCGGTGATAAACTGCATGTTTCGGTAATTCAAGCGCTTCGCAATGTTACGTGACGAGTCGATGACGCCCTCCGAGATGTCGATACCCGTAAAACGGCAATTGATCTTCAAAACCTCTTTGAGGTAATAGTTGAGGACAAAGGAAAGGTAGGATTTTCCGCAGGCACAATCCACGATGCGCAGCTCGTTCCTCCCCTTTGACAGCTCCTTCAGCATAGGATCGAGAAGCTCAACAAAGTGATCAATCTGATTGTATTTCCGGATCATATCGTTCTTGACTTTCCCATTGTCAGCCATGATGCCTATTTCTTTTAAAAGCTCATCGGCCTTACCGGGCTTAATAAGATAATCACGCCCCGATACAGTACCGGATTCTGAATGACCCTTGAAAAGCTGTTGTCTGTCTTCCTCCAGACGCTTGGTTTTCATAGCCACATTTTTTGAATCTGCTTCAATGATAATGGCCTCGCCTCGGGTCTTATAGGCGAGAACAAGCCTTTCATATCGTCCCGCGAATTCACAAAGCAAGCCCGGAAGGCGTGCCGGCTCGGTTTCCAGCATTCGGCCCTCAAAGGAGAGCTTGAGCTGTCCCTCCATAAAGCCGCAGGATAGCGGAAAGGTCTTTGTCCCGGATTTGAACTCGCCGGTTAGACCCTGAAAATATTCCATTTCCTCACTTAGCCTGTAGGCCAGGCCCTGAAGCATGAGGCTTAATTTTTGAAGCGCTTGCTTGTCCATTATTTTCACCTTATCTTATGACTTGACTTTCGCAAAGCTTTGTAAACTCAGAATAATATCAAGCGCAACCGACGTAAGGATTGCTTACGCTGCTGCAAGGGTAAAATCAGATGCCTGACAGAATAATTCTAAACCAACAAAACCAAGTTAACAACTCTATTTTGGAAGTTTTAGCCTGCCATTAAAGCATACCACAAGCACAACCCCCGCAGATGCTTGTAGCAGGCATAAATAGAACCTACCAGGCATAATAGGCGCTTCATATTGGGCCTTTTATGCCAGGGCAGGAATGAATCTGATTACTTTGAAGCTTACCGTGATAATCAATCTTATCGTCAGGCTTTGGGAATCCGTAAAGTTCCCTCCAGCCCCACGCTTTGGCAACGACTGGATTCTGAAGGCAGCCTTCATGATAATATCTTTCAACGAGAATGCAAACCTTATTCGCTTGGGCGCTCATACCATTACGTCATGCTCAGCCGGGCATATTCAAATAGGTATTGACGTAAGCCCATTGGATCCTTCCGGTACCAAGAAGGAAGGTGTTGGCCTTTCCTATAAAAAGGCTGATGGATATGCTCCTATTCTTACTTACATGGATGAACCCCGTAAAGGTAAAAAAGTTAAAACTCATAAACCGCTCGTCCCAAGGGTAATGGCATGAAAAAGCGCATGGCAAAACTGAGCTCATGTCGTCGAACGCTCTACTAGAGATACAGGCAAAATATTCTCATATGTGACAGGCTCCTGATTGATTTGCTTGATTATCAATTCCACAGCCAAACGACCCATTTCGCCAATCGGCTGGCGGATTGTTGTCAGTTGAGGTGCTACGAGCGATAAAATCCTGATATCATCATACCCAACAATTTTAATATCCTCGGGAACTCGCTTGTTATATTCGCTGCAAGCCTTCAGTACATGAAGTGCTGTTGCATCGCCGCTTACAAAAACACCATCTACATCGGGGTATTGTTCAAACATCCTGCGAACAAGCTTGTCGTACTGATCATTATCAAATACGTCAATTTCGGTTTGAATGGTGATGTGCTTCAGATTGTTATTGACAACCTCAACCAAAAAGGCTTCAAAACGTTTATTGGAAAGCATGTCCAGATTAAGATTTCCGCAAATGATCGCCAGCTTTTTACATCCGCGCTCAATTAACAGCTGCGTTGCCAGCTTGCCCCCCATGAAATTGTCGGATGCAATATAGGGGATAGTGTTGGATAATCGCCTGTCAATGGTTACCATGGGCATATTAAGGCTCAGGTAATCATCAACCTTCAGGGTATGGCTGCCCATAATGATACCGTCAACCTTGTGCGCGCGCAGCATATCGATATATTCACGCTCTTTTAAGCTATCCAGATGCGAATTGCAAAGCAGGAGCTTGAAACCGTTTTCATATGCATATAATTCAATCTTTTCTGCCAGCTCGGCGAAAAAGGGGTGTCCAACGCTTGGAATAATGAGCCCAATAATATTGGAACGCTTTCTAAGAAGTGACCTGGCAATCTCATTCGGCTGATAGTTTAGCTCCGCCATGGCCTCATAGACCTTTTTTCTGGTTTTCTCCGCAATATATCCTCTGTTGTTCAATACACGAGATACTGTGGTAACTGTCACACCGGCATACTCTGAAACATCTTTTATTGTTGCCATGAATATCACTCCAATAATTAGTAAGCTCTAGCCAAAAGATATTACTTTATTTTACCACACTGAATGTATTGAAACCAGCAAAAGCCACCGTTAGCATCCAGTATTACGCAGCAGAAATTCTGTTACCTCAGCTTGAGTTGGTAAAGAACTGATTGCGCCTTTACGCGTAATCGTTAATGCAGCCACTGTATTGGCATAGGCTATGATTTCTAATGCCCGCTCTTTGATTGGCTGTAAAAGACTAAAATCTTCCGTGACTAATTTGTAAAGCAAGCTGCCGATAAATGCATCTCCTGCGCCGGTTGTGTCCACAGCCTCCACGCATATTCCCGAAACGGATACACTGAAATCTCTTGTATGAAATTCGGCGCCTTTTCTCCCCTTCGTAAAAGCAATTGCTTTTACATCGCCCTTAAAAAGTGATGCTACTGCTTCTTTTGGATTTGATATTCCTGTAATAAACTCAAGCTCCTCATCACTGATTTTCAGGATGTCAGCATAGGGAAGAAATTCAATGATAGCCTTTCTGCAATCCTCAGGGCTCTTCCATAGGGGCAGGCGGACATTGGGATCAAAGCTAACCAGGCCACCCTTGGCTTTAATGGCTTGAATGGCTTTTTTATGTGCAGACTTAATCGGGGCCTCTATGAGACCAACCGAACCGAAATGTAGGATGTCACTCCTGCTAAACCAATGATCCTGAATCTCGTGTTCGGAAAGAAGCATATCTGCCCCGGGATTTCGATAGAAAGTGAATTCACGGTTCCCGTCATGCTTAAGGCTGACAAAAGCCAATGATGTATTGGCCTTGTTGGTATAAAGGATACGGCTCGTATCAACGCCGCACTGCGCCATAGTTTCTGTCAAAAATGAGCCAAATGCATCTTCGCCCAGCTTTCCGATGAACGCACTTTTACCGCCAAGCTTTGCTATGGCACAGGCCACATTGGCCGGAGCACCTCCGGGGGCTTTTATAAAAGAATTTACATCTTTCAGAGGAAGGCCTTTCTGTTCGGGTATAAAATCGATAAGTGCTTCTCCCATGGTAAATATCATACGCTTTCCTCCATCCTTAGATTCAATTTCTTATTTTACAGAATAGAAGCTCGCTTATTTGATAGACCCCTGCATAACACCTGCAATAATGTGCTTCTGCATAAAAACGTAAATAAAGATAACAGGCAGAATCGTCATCATGAGTCCAGCCATCAAAAGCCCGTAATCAACCGTATAGGTGCCGAAGAAATAAAAGGTTGAGAGCGGCAGTGTCCTTTCGTTAGGTGTCTGGAGAACCAGGCTGGGGAGTAAAAAATCATTCCAAATCCACAGGATATCAAGAATAGCGATGGTCATGGTTGTAGGCTTCAAAAGCGGCCACACAACGGCGAAAAAGGTTCTTAACTGGGTGCAGCCGTCAATCATCGCAGCTTCTTCCAATTCCAAGGGAATGCTCTTAATAAAGCCGTGATAGATGAATACCGCCAATGACGCACCAAAACCCAGATACATAAAAATCAGAGATTCCTTGCTGTTAAAAAAGCCTATGCCGCCATATACCTTGACCAAGGGGATCATGATGGCCTGAAATGGAATGATCATGGAAGCTACCATACTGATGAAAATAACCTGGTTGATTTTCCACTTCTTTCTCACCAATGCATAGGCGGTCATAGATGAAAAAAGGGTTATGACTACAATGCTGATGCTAGTAATGATGAGGGAGTTTGTAAAGCTATTGACAAACTTCATTTTATCAAAGGCTGTGACAAAGTTTGAGAAATTCAAGGTGGTAGGCAGAGCCAGGGGATTCTCAAGAAATTCCTTGGTTGATTTCAAGGAGTTGTACATGACCATGATAAAGGGGGCCACAAAGAATATCAGCGCCAAAATAAGTAAAAATGCTTTTACAATATTGACAATAAGCTTTGTACGTTTCATTATGCCTCCACCTCCATCTTCTTACCAAAGTAGATTTGGGTTACTGTTATAACGGCTATGAGAATGAACAGGATGAAGGCCTCAGCCTGACCTATCCCGTATTTTTGAGCCAAAAAGGCTTTCTCATAAACGTGCATAGATATCAGCTGCGTACTTTTGAACGGACCTCCTTTAGTAAGGGAGAGGTTCACATCGTAAACCATGAAGGACCGCTGGAGGGTTAGGAATATGCATATGATAAAGGAAGGAATCATGAGCGGGAGAATGATATGCAAAAAGCGTTTAATTCCGCGAACCCCGTCTATGCTTGCCGCTTCAAGGACTTCCTTGGGAACATTCATAAAACCCGCTATATAAATAACCATCATATAACCCGAATACTGCCATACCGTAACCAGAACAAGGGCCCAAAAAGCTGTGTTGGGCTTGCCGAGCCAGGAGGAAATCAATAAATCAACGCCGTAGGTTTTCCCGATAAACGTAAGAATATTAGAAAATACAAAATTCCAGATAAGGCCCAATATGACGCCTCCAACAAGGTTGGGTGTGAAAAAGCCTGCTCTCAGTAAATTTTGTCCGCGAATACCGCTGGTCAGGGCATAAGCGAGAAAAAATGCAATGAAATTGGTAAAAAGAACTGTAAAAAGCACATAGCGCAATGTCAGCAATAATGACTTCCAAAACTCTTTGTCCTGAAAAACCATTTTGTAATTTTCAAATCCAGCTGCTGAATATGCTTTGGATATACCATCCCAGTTTGTAAACGTCAGGTATATACCGAATATGAAGGGAACGATAATAACTGCGATAAAAACAAATGTTGTCGGGCCGCAAAAGATTAAAAATGTTTTCAAATCGTCCAGCACGTGCTTGCCTTTCCTATTCATTGTCACACCACCTTACTATTCTTATTATGAATATAACGGATATGTATAAAACCTATCCGTTATATTCGTTACGAGCTATTATCCACCCTTTTGTAGTTTATTGTACGGTCTTCCAGTATTCTTTAATCTCCTCTGCAAGAGCTGCACGATCACAATAATTGCTCAAGTATTTCTGAAGAGATGCACCAACCTTTGACCAATGGTCTGCCGGCATTACAGTGAAAGCATCTATAGCCGATACGGCTTTTCCCTCAGCCATGTAAGCTACGATGGATTGGCCCAGAGGATCCGCGATAGGAAGCGTGATATTCTTGAACGCAGGAACCAGATTCATCTTGTTGACGATGGCATCCTGGCCATTCTTTTCATAAACAAGCCAGTTTAAGAATTTCTTCGCGGCCTCCTGCTGTTCGGGAGTGCTTTGTACTTTGTCAATGGCAACAAATTTGGAGGGGAATGCAACGATACTGTTGTTTCCGAAATCTGATGCATTGTCACTCATAGGGAATGGTACAAACC